>NZ_JBSFNN010000055.1:0-46242 GCF_053587115.1 Streptomyces sp. NPDC003697 | reverse complement strand
CAACCCCCCACCCCCCAAGGGGACGTGCAGACCCCCCGGCGGCACAGCCCCACGCCACGCCCGCCCCCGCCGCCGTGCCCCGCCGCGCGCAGCCCGTCCGGCCGGGCCCGCGCGCCCGGCACGCCCGGGAGTGCCCGTGCCGTTCGGAACGCCCGCGCCGGCCCCGGGCGCCCTGGCCGGTCCGGGCGGTTGCCTCCGGTCAGTACAGCTTGCCGACGGCCCTGACGGTGGTGGCCTTGAAGTCGCCGACCTGGGCGTGTCGGAAGTCGCCCATCTGGCCCCACTCGACGAACGTCACGGTCCTGCCGTCCCGGCCGACGGAGAAGAGGTTGATGTCGGAGCTGCCCCAGGCGGAGGCCGTGTGGAGGCCGTAGACGTCGGCGCCCTCCTCGACGTGGATCCTGCCGTAGTACTTCTCCGCCGCGGTGATGCCGGGGTCCTGCCGCGTCAGCTTCCGCGCGCAGCCGGCGAGGTCCTTGCGGAGCAGGGCCGCGAAGGCCTTGGCCCGCTGGACGCTCCGCTCGACCACCGTGACCTGGAGGGCTCCGGTGTCGAACTCGGTCCAGTACCGGCGGTGGCTCGCGATCGACGGCAGGGCCTCGCCGACGCAGACCGGCAGCGGGTCCGGCTGTCCGGCGGTGACCGGTCCGCCGTACCACGGGGACGCCGGGTGCGGAGGCAGGTCGCGCGGCTCGAGGAACCGCGGTGTGCCCGCGGCCCCCGAGCGGGATCCGGTGGTGGTGCCGGCGGCCGCCGGGACCGCGGTGAGGCCGACGGCCGCGGCCGCCAGAGCGGCGACGGCGAGCCGGGTGCTGCGCGTGCGGATGTCCATGGGTCCCCCAGGGCCGTTCGTGCGCGCTCCCGCAATGTCTTCCGGGGAGCGCTTCAGGTGCTGTGTCTGATACGACCCGCTACGACCCCCGGTGGTTGCACGGGACCCGCGACGGATCCGGCCTACGGCCCTCCGGTCCCCGAGGGGTGTGTGACCGCCGCGTTCGGTGGCCCCGGCGGCAGCCGGCCGGCGAGGACGCGGCCGTTCGCACCCCGTCTCGTGCACGGCCGAGTGCCCCGCGCGGGCAGGGGCGGCACCGGCAGTGCCGTGCCCCGGCCGCGAGGGCAGCCGGGGGTGCCGTACGGGCCGCAGTGGCCGGACTGCCGCGGCCCCTGGCGTCCCGCCGGCCCGGCCCGCCGTGCGTCCGCGTCAACACGCCTTCCGGGGGTACACGCGGCAGAGCAGGACCGACCGGGAAGGGACCACCACAGTGGACGGATCGTCGCTTCGGGCAGTGGGCTGGGCACGCTCCCTGCCGATCAACAGCGGAGTGAAGGCCGCCCGTGACTGGGCGCGCGAGCATCTGGACAGCCTCGGGTGGGCGGCCGACGCGCCGGAGACGGTGGACGCCGTGCTGCTGACCGTCTCGGAACTCGTCACCAACGCCCACCGGCACGCGCACAGTTCCGCCCAGTTGGTGCTGACCTGGGACAACCGGTGCCTGCACATCTCGGTGCACGACAATTCGGCGGACATTCCGACGCCCCGTCCGCCGAGCACCGAACGGATCGGCGGGCGGGGCATGTTCCTGGTCGACGCGCTGGCCGACAGCTGGGAGGCACGGCCCTGCCCGCACGGCAAGACCGTGACCGCCTGCTTCCGTCCGCCGGCCGAGGCGACCGCGCACAGCGGATGACGCAGGCGGCGGCCGCGCACCGGTGCGACGGCCGCCGGGCGTGACGCCTCCCCCCGTTCCGTCCACGGCCGCTCCCCGCTCTGGTGACGGCGACGGCGACCGGACGGCACATACCCCGGATGCTGGATTCGGGTCATCCCGCGGGGCCATGCGAGGCCCGTGGGAGAGACACGGTCTTGTGCGTTGGGGGATCATGTTCGATGCTGACGCTTCTTGACGCCTTACGTTCGGGGAGCTGTCGCATGAACGCAGACCGCAGGCACGCCGCCCGTCCGAGCCGCCGCACCGTCCTCGCCGGCAGCGCCCTGGCGGGGTGGGCGGCGGCCTTCACCGCGCAGAAGACGGCGTTCGCCGCACCGGGCGACCCGTGGGACGCCGGACCGCGGGTCTTCCAGGTGAACCGCGAGGCGGCGCGGCCCCGCCTCGTGCCGTACGCGGACCGGGCCGCCGCGCTGCGCGGACGCTTCCAGGAGTCCCCGTACTACCGTTCCCTCAACGGCAGTTGGCGTTTCCACTGGTCGAGGAACCCGGGCCTGCGGCCCGCCGGGTTCGAGGACCCCGCCTTCGACGACGGCGACTGGGAACGCATCCCGGTGCCCTCCAACTGGGAGATCGAGGGGTATCCGGAGCCGATCTACCTCAACATCAGGTACCCGTGGATCGGCTACGAGACGCCCGCTCCCCCGCAGGTGCCGAAGGACTTCAACCCGGTGGGTTCCTACCGCCGCGTCTTCACCGTGCCCGGCAACTGGTCGGGGCGGCGTACGCTGCTGTCCTTCCAGGGTGTGAAGTCCGCGTTCTTCGTGTGGGTCAACGGTGAGCGCGTCGGCTACAGCGAGGACAGTTACACGCCCGCCGAGTTCGACGTCACGCCCCATCTGCGGCGCGGCACCAACACCCTGGCGGTGGAGGTCTACCGCTGGTCCGACGGCAGCTGGCTGGAGGACCAGGACATGATCGACCTGTCCGGGATCTTCCGGGACGTCTACCTCTACTCCATCCCGCCCGTGCACGTGCACGACGTGTTCGTGCGCACCCGGCTGGACGCCGAGCACCGCGACGCCGTCCTGACGGTCGACGTCGAGGTGCGAGGCCGGAACGGCGCCGGCCCCGCCGGACATCGTCTGACGGCGGAGCTGCTCGACGCGCGCGGCCGGCGGGTGGTTCGCCTGGCGGGCGACGCCGGCGGCGGAACGGCGACCCTGGAGGGCGACGTGCGGGCGCCCGCGCTGTGGTCCGCGGAGGACCCGAACCTCTACACGCTCCTGGTCACGCTCACCGACGCGCGCGGTCGGGCGGTCGACGTCCACAGCACCCGGATCGGTTTCCGCCAGGTCGAGTACGGCCCGGGGAAGTTCACCGTCAACGGCAGGCCCGTGATGTTCCGCGGCACGAACCGCCACGAGACCGACCCCGAGCGTGGCCAGGCCCTCGACGAGGCGCGGATGGTCGAGGACATCCGCCTGATGAAGCAGCACAACATCAACGCCGTCCGCACCTCGCACTATCCTCCCCACCCGCGCTGGCTGGAGCTGTGCGACGAGTACGGCCTGTACGTCATCGCCGAGACGAACCTGGAGACCCACGGCGTGCGCGACACCGTGCCCGGTTCGCTGCCGCAGTGGACCGAGGCGTGCGTCGACCGGCTGCGCTCGCTGGTCGAACGGGACAAGAACCACCCGTGCGTCGTCGTCTGGTCGCTGGGCAACGAGGCGGGCCAGGGCGCGAACTTCCGGGCCATGGCGGACTGGGTGCACGCGCGCGACGCGTCGCGTCCGGTGCACTACGAGGGCATGAACGCGGTCGCCGACCTGCACAGCGAGATGTACACCAGCCCGGCGGGCGTCGAGGCGTACGGCAAGTCGGGCAACCCGACCCCGTTCATGCTGTGCGAGTACAACCACTCGATGGGCAACAGCGGCGGCAACGTGCGGGAGTACTGGGACGTCTTCGAGCGGTACCCCAATCTGCACGGCGGCTTCGTCTGGGACTGGGTGGACCAGGCGATCCGGCTGCCGGTGCCCGGGGACGCCCGGCACACCTACCTGTCGTACGGCGGCGACTGGCACCCCGGCTACCCCACGGACGGCAACTTCTGCTGCAACGGCCTGCTGGCTGCGGACCGTTCGGTCCATCCCGGGCTGATCGAGCTGAAGAAGTGCTACCAGCCGGTGGACGTCACGGCCGGGGACCTCACGGACGGATCCGGCGGCACGGTCAAGGTGCGCAACAAGCAGCTGTTCACCGGCCTGGGCGCCTACGAGGTGCGGTGGTCCGTCACCCGCGACGGCGAAGTGGTGCAGCACGGCACGCTGCGCGCCCCCGACGTGGCGCCCGGCGAGGAGGGCGAACTGCGCGTACCGTGCCGCAGGCCCGCCATGCCCGCGGCCGGTGCGGAGTACTTCCTGAACCTGTCGTTCGTGCTGCGCGAGCGGGCCCGCTGGGCCGCGGCGGGGCACGAGGTGGCCGCCGAACAGCTGGCGCTGGACTGGCACACGCCGGCGCCCGCCGACACGCCGCCCGGCGGTGAGCTGACGCTGACGGAGACCGGCACGGAGGTCACCGTCAGCGGGCGGGACGTACGGGCGGTCTTCTCCAGGTCCACCGGCACCCTCTCGTCGTACGCCTTCCGGGGCCGGGAACTGCTCGCCGAGGGCCCGGTGCCCAACTTCTGGCGCGGACCGACGGACAACGACATCGGGCGCGGCTTCCACAAGACCGCGCTGACCTGGCGGGATGCGGGGCCGAAGCGGTCGGTGACGTCCGTGAGCGCCCGGCCGGCCGGGCCCGGCGAGGCCGTCGTCGAGGTCGCCTGCACCCTGCCCACCACGCCGAAGACCGCCACCTGGCACACGGTGTTCCGGGTGCGCGCGGACGGCGAGGTGCGTGTGCGGCACACCCTCGACGCCCCGTCCGGGCTGCCGGACCTGCCCATGGTCGGCGCCCTGCTCACCGTGCCGGCGTCCTGCGAGCGGCTCGACTGGTTCGGGCGCGGGCCGCACGAGAACTACCAGGACCGCAAGACGTCAGCCTTCGTGGGGCGCTGGCGCTCCACGGTCGACCAGCAGGCCGCCCCGTACGTCCGGCCGCAGCAGATGGCGAACCAGACGGACGTGCGGCGGCTGTCGCTGACCGACCGCTCCGGGGACGGCCTGACCGTCCTCGCCGAGCCGGGCGCCGGCGAGCCGCTGCTGGAGACCAGCGCGCTGCACCACACGCCGCACGACCTCGACGGGCCGCGGCACCCGCACGAGCTCACACGGCGGCCGGAGACAACCCTGCTGGTCAACCACCGTCAGATGGGGGTCGGTGGGATCAACTCCTGGGGCGCGGCACCCCTGGAGAAGTACCTGCTGCACTCCGGGCGGACGTACAGCTACGCCTACCGGCTGCGTCCCGCGTCCGCCTGAGGCCGGCGCGCCGGGCGGCGGCCACCGGAGGCCGGGCGAACCGCTCAGCCGGACACGACGTGGGGAAACGCCGGATGGGCAGGCCGCGGACCACTGCGCCGCATTCCGGCGACCGCCGGGATGCGGTGCCCGCCGGCCGCGGCACCCCCGCCGTTCACGACGCGGCCCTCTCCCGCCCGGCGCCGCCGCCGTCCGCACGGCGCGTAGGTTTCCGCACCAGGACGACGACGGCGCAGAGCCCGAGCAGAGCGGCGAAGGAGAGCCGGAGCCAGTGCGGCCGGCGGAGGAACCCGAGCAGCATCAGCGCGACGTCGAGCGCGGCGCCCACCCTGCCGGACGCCGACGTCCCGGACGCTGCGGCCCGAAGCGACATGGCACAGCCCCCGGTACCGGGCCGCACCGCGGGCCCACGTGATCGTAGCGGGCGCCGGGGGGCCTGGGTGCCGCCGGGCCGGGGCCGTTGTCCGGCCACGCAGCGCGAGCGGACTCAGGCTTTCCGCTACCGACAGTAACATGATCAACTTTTCTTTAGGTGCTCACTACAGCCGGATGAGCGCCGTCATCGCCCACGCACCCACGAAGTGAGGTTCTCCGTGCCGTCTACGAACGATGCGCTGGAGCAGGCGCGTTCCGCATACGAGGATCATGCGCGCACCTGCCGTCAGTGCCATGCCCACTCCGCACCGTGCGCCGTGTCCAAGCACCTGCTGCGCCTGTACAACAACGCCAGAAGAGGCGTGCCCCGGCCGGGCGGCTCGAGCCTGTGACGTGCCGCCGGGCCGGGGCTGCGTGACGGTGCCTCACACCGAGGAGCGCCTGACCCGGCGGAGCAGGAGGAAGCCTCCGACCATGAGGACCGCTCCGGCCGCGGCCGGCCACAGGTGCGCGCCCGTCTCGGCCAGCCCGCCGCTGACGGCCTGGGGCCGGAGCTGCGATCCCGCGGACCGGTCGCCGCCCGCGGTGGCCGGGGGCTGTGCGGGGGTGCCGATCTCCCCGGCACCGTCACCGGACGAGCCGCCCTGCGGTGCGGCGCTGGCCGGGAGCCTGGTGGCGGACATGGTCGTGTCGGCCTTGGGCTCCACGGCGCCGGACGCGCCGTCGCCCGCGGGCTGCGCGGTCGGTCGGCCGGGAGCCGACGGCTGCTGCCCCTGGGGCGCGCCCTGAGAGTCCTGCGGCTGCTGCGGCTGCTGGGGGTTGCCCGGCTGCTGCGGGTTCTCCGGCTGCTGGGACGGCTGCGGGTCCTGCGGCTGCTGCGGGTTCTCGGGCTGCTGCGGGTTCTCCGGCTGCGGGTCCTGCGGCTGCTGCGGCTCCTCAGGCTGCTCGCCGGAGCCGGAGCCGGAGCCGGAGCCCTGGCCCGCACCCGCACCGCACTGCCGGCCGCCGTTGATGCAGTCCACGACCTCGCGCATCAGGTCCTCGTCGAAGACGTTGACGAAGTCGCCGTGGTCCGTCACCGGCTTGTGCAGCTGCTCGGGGAAGGAGTCGACGGCGAACAACGGGGTCGTCCGGCCGCCGTCCTGCAGGCTGGGCGGGTCCACGTCGTAGACGATGCGCTGGACCAGCTGTGGGATCGCCCGGAAGCCGTCCGGGCAGCCGCCGTCCGCGGCGGCGAAGGCGACGTGGGTGCGGTGGTTGGCGCTGTCGATGTTCCGGCCGTCCCAGCAGCTCTGGAACCGGAAGGTGCGGACGACGTCGCTGCCCTCGGGGCACAGCGGGTACTTGTCCTTCAGCTGCCGGTCCTCGAAACCGGTGCAGCTCCAGGAGGCGTTGGCGTTGCCGGGGCCGTTGACGAACGCCTTGGCGTCGCCGGTGATGATGCGCAGCAGGCGCGGCATCCCGGTGACCTTCGAACGCGGGCTGCCCACGAAGGTCAGCGTCACCTCCCGGGGAGTGACGATCTTGCCGACGTTGCCCTCGGTCCCGCCGCCGGGGGCGTCGGCGTCCCGCTCGCGGGTTCCGTCCTGCAGCCGCAGCACGGGCCAGTAGTACGTGGACCTGTCGCCCTTGTCCTCGCAGGTGGTGTCGGCGTTCGCCAGATCCTCGTCGCTGGCGAAGGCGTTGTTGGCCTGGTTGCCGACGTAGTCGTGGAAGTGGTGGGCGCCGTTGGTGACGCCGGGGGCGACGATGATGTTGTCGGAGTTGAACAGGCCGTTGGCGTTCACCCCGCAGCTGCTGCTGAACGTCCCCCGGGACGCGTCCGCCCCCGGGTTCACGCCCGCCGCCTGGGGCTGGACGGTGGTGATGTCGGCGTAGTCCGCGGCGACGGGGCCGTTCCCGCCCTGGCCGCCGTTGCCGTTCTGGCCGCCGTTGCCGTTCTGGTCCTGCCCGTCCTGGCCCTGCTGGTTCTGCTGCGGGTCGCCGCCCTGGTCCCGGCCGTCGTTCCCCTTCTGCCCGTCGCCGCCGTCACCGGCGTCCTGGCCCTGGTCCTCCCCGCCGCCGTCCTGCTGGTTGCCGGACGCGCGCAGGGCGCAGCCCGCGAGATCGCGAAGTCCCTCCGGGCGGTCGCCCGCGCCGTCGATGGCGTCCTCGATGCGCCCGATCGTTTCCGTCCGCTTCTCCTTCAGCGGCTGCATGATCGAGTCGTCCGCGGAGCCGGGGTCCTGTCCCACGGCCCGCGCCGACTCCTGCAGCTGCCGGTAGGCGGCGGCCACCTGCTCGTCCAGTACGGCGAGTTGCGCGTCGACGTCCGCCCGCGCCGCGTCGGGCACGGCGGTGAGCCGGTCGCCGACGTCCGGGCAGTCGATCGTGGCCGCCGCCATCACCTGGTTCCCGCCGCCGTCCGCCCCTGCCCGCCAGGGGTCCTCGGTGGCCGACGCGTACACGTTGGCCGCGACCAGCCCGCCTCCGCCGAGCATCAGGGCCACCGCGGCGAAGGTGGCGCGTCGTGGGCCTGTGGGTCGTCTGCGCGTGTTGCGTCCCAAGGGAGGCACTCCTAGGCGTGTGGTCGGCCGGACAGGGAAATCCCCCGCTCCATACGCACGCCGGCCCAGGAGTGTTCAGCGGTCCCGCACATTCACACCGGACTCACGGCGGCCGGCCCCGGAGCCGGCCGCCGGGCGTGGCCCTGCGCGCGAACGGGCACGGCCGTACACGCGGCACCGTGCGAGGCCGTCCCGGCGTGCGGCCGGGCTCGGCCGGCCGCCGGATGCGTCAGCGGTTGCGGCGGGCGACGGACCAAGCGCCGCCGGTCCTGCCGCTGCTCGGTCGTCGTCGCTTCCATGTGCTCGCCCCTGCTTCCGTCGAGCCCGGCGGCATACGGCCGGGTAGGCCGGCTGTCCGCGCGCGCCGCGAGCGGTTCACCCCGGGCGCCCCGGGCGGCTGGGGGGGCCGTCACCGGAGGCGGTCCCCGCGGTGACCCGGTACAGCTCCTTGGAGGTGACGATCAGTGCGCGCTGCTCCTCCCGTGAGCCGACCATCGGCTGTGATCCGTTCAGCGGGACCTGGGCGCTCTCCGGCAGGAACTTCACCGCCACCAGGCCGATGACGCCGGCCAGCATCAGGTAGTAGGCGGGCATCAGGTCGTCGCCGGTGAGGCTCACCAGGGCCTCGGTGACGAGCGGGGTGGTGCCGCCGAAGGCGGAGACGGCGACGTTGAAGCCGAGGCCCATGGCGGCGTAGCGAACGGCGGTGGGGAACAGCGCGGGCAGGGTGGCGGCGCTCGGCGCGGCGAAGCAGGCCAGCAGGGTCGACAGGATGAGCACCCCGGCGACCGGCGCCCAGGTGCCGTCCGCCTTGAGCAGCAGGAAGGACGGCACGGCGAGCAGGATCATGGCGGCCGCGGCGAAGCCGTACAGGGGCCGCCGGCCGACCCGGTCGCTGAGCCGTCCGAGGAAGGTGATCAGCAGCACGATCCACACCATGCCGATGAGCACGAGCACGTCGGCGAAGCCGCTGGAGCGGCCGAGGGTCTCCGTCTGGTAGGTGGGCAGGAAGCCCGTGACCATGTAGTTGGTGACGTTGTAGAGGAGCACCAGGCCCAGGCAGACGAGCAGCGGCCGCCAGTGCTCCTTGACGATCACCTTGAACTCGCTGCTCGCCGACTTCTGCGCCAGGCTCCTCTCGTGCTCGTCGAGCTGCTGCTGGAAGGCCGGCGACTCCTCCAGCTTGAGCCGCATGTACAGGCCGATGACACCGAGCGGGCCGGCGATGAGGAAGGGCACGCGCCAGCCCCAGTCGAGCATCTGGGACTCGGTGAGCACCACGTTCAGCAGGGTGACCAGGGCGGAGCCGAGGGCGTAGCCGACGAAGGTGCCGAAGTCGAGCCAGCTGGAGAGGAAGCCACGGCGCCGGTCGGGCGAGTACTCGGCGACGAAGGTGGTGGCGCCGCCGTACTCGCCGCCGGTGGAGAAGCCCTGCACCATCCGGGCCACCAACAGCAGGGCCGGGGCCGCGACGCCGATGGTGGCGTAGCTGGGGATCAGCCCGATGGCGAAGGTGCCGGCCGCCATCATGATCATGGTTGTGGCGAGGACCTTCTGCCGTCCCACGCGGTCGCCGAGGGGGCCGAACACGAGGCCGCCGAGCGGACGCACGAGGAACGCCGCGGCGAAGGTGGCGAAGGAGGAGATCACCTGCGCGGCCGGTGACGCGCCGGGGAAGAAGACCTTGCCGAGGGTGGCGGCGAGGTAGCTGTAGACCCCGAAGTCGAACCACTCCATGCAGTTGCCGAGGGCGGAGGCGCCGACCGCCCGCCTGAGCAGCGGCGGCTCGACGACCTGCACGTCCTCCTCGCGGAAGGCGCGCCTCCTGCGCCGCAGTCTGCGGGTCAGGTCGGTACGGACCTGTCCGGGGAGATCCGTCACGGAGACCGGCACCTCGGCCGTGCCGTTGAGGGGAGACCGCCCGTCGGGCGCCGCGTCGGCCACGCTGCTGCCTTTCTGCCACGTCCACACGCTCCTCGCTCACGCGAGGGGGCACCGCCTTGTTCCTCCGGCGCACGTCAGAGCGGCTGCCCGGAATCACAGGAGCCACACGCTCACCACCGGGACCCCTTCGCCGGGCCGGGCAGGGACGCGGACGACGGCAGACCGCGGAGCGGGGTGTGCCGAAGCGCCCGGCGAGCGCCTCAGCGCCTGCGGCCGCGCACGGACCAGCCACTGCCGACGCCCGCCAGGTGCAGGGCCAGCAGGGTCAGACCGATCAGCATGATGTTGGACGAGGTGAAGGTGTCGTTGGTCGCGATGTCGGCCGCGTTGATGAGGAAGGCGATGAAGAACAGGACCGCCGAGACGATGGCCAGCACGATGCACCGTTCCTTTCCTGGTGGGTGACGCCGAAGCGTTTCGTGCTGTCCGGATGCCCCCGACCCGGCGCCGCATACGGAGGGTCGGCGTACGCCTGCGCGTCGTGTCCGCGGACGCGGTGCGCAGACGGGTGCCGGTCATGCACCGGAAAGGGGGAACCGGCGCGGGGGCCTGCGGGGGCGGGGCACGGGATCACCACAGTGTCCGGTGGAGCGAGAGGGGACGCCGTGGTCTTCCCGCTGTGCACCGCGGGACCGCTGCTGCCCGCTGCCCTTCCGGTCGGCCGGCAGGGCGCCGCCGCGCCGCGCCTCCCTCCGCCCGAGCGGCGGCTGACGCCCGCGCCGGCAGCCGTCCGCTTCCGGCCGCCCGACCCGTGGCCGGACCGTTTCGCCGCGCCGGAAGTGGCCCTTTCCGGGCGGGCCCCACGCGGCGGACGGTGGTTGGATGGACAGCGCGCTGACGGGGAGTCCCCCCGCCGGGAGACCCGGCGCGACCACGGAAGGCCGCTCGGGCCACCGGTGGCGAGAGGAAGTGCTGGATGACGAGCGAAGACGCGGTCCGGGCCGTATCCGCGCCGCAACCCGCACCCGAGAGCATCCGGCTGCCGGGCATCGTGCTGGGCGTGGGGCTGGGCGGATTCGTCGACGGCATCCTGCTGCACCAGCTCCTCCAGTGGCACCACATGCTGACCAGCACCGATCACGACCGCGTCGGCGTGAAGTACTACGACCCCCGCACCGTGTCGGGGCTGGAGATGAACACCGTCTGGGACGGCATCTTCCACGCCGTGTGCTGGGTCGCCGTGATCACCGGGCTGGGCATCCTGTACGCCCGGGTCACCCACGACCGTCGCGCGGTGTGGACGTCACGGGTGCTGTGGGGATGGATCGTCGTCGGCTGGGGGCTGTTCAACCTCGTCGAGGGCGTCCTGGACCACCAGATCCTGGGTATCCACCATGTGCGCGGCGGCGCCCACCAGGGCTGGTGGGACGCCGGCTTCCTCGTCCTGGGCGCGGTGTTCGTGGTGATCGGCTACGCGCTGCAGCGCGGTGGCAGGCCGCTCGACCCCGCGGGTGCCGCCGGCGCGGCAGGGGCGCGGGCCGCCTGATGGACGGCGGGCACCCGATGCACTCCCCGCACCCCGCCGGCGGCGCCGCACCGGAGGCGGTGCTGATCACGCTGCTCCTGCTCGGGGCGGCCTGCGGTTATCTGCTGCTCGTCCGGCGTGCCCGGCGGCGCCACCCCGGGTCCGGCCGGTCCGTCCGGACGGCCCTCTTCCTGGCCGGACTGGCCCTGCTCGCCGTCGCCCTGCTGCCGCCGCTGGCCCCCGCCGCGCACACGGACTTCCGCGGGCACATGGTCCAGCACCTGCTCATCGGCATGTACGCGCCGCTGGCGCTGGTGCTGGCCGCGCCGGTCACCGTGCTGCTGCGGGCTCTGCCCCCGGCCGGTGCCCGGCGGGTCACGGCACTGCTGCACAGCCCGTACGCGCGCGTACCGGCCCACCCGGCCGTCGCCCTGGCCCTGAGCACCGGCGGTCTCCTCCCGCTGTACTTCACGCCGCTGTTCGACGCCGCCATGGAGCACCCGGCGGGCCACTGGCTGCTGCACGCGCACTTCCTGCTCTCCGGCTGCCTGTTCGCCTACGTCATCGCCGGGCCCGACCCCGCGCCGCGCCGGCCCGGTGTGCGGGCGCGGCTCGTCTACCTGGGCGTGGCCGTGGCCGTGCACGCGCTGGTGTCACAGGCCATGTACGGCGGGTTCTTCATCCACGTCCACGCGCCCGCCGATCAGGTCCGGCGGGGTGCGGAGCTCATGTACTACGGCGGGGACATCGCCGAACTGCTGCTGGCCGCGGCGCTGGTGAGCACCTGGCGGCCCGGACCCCGCACCGCGACGGCACGGCGGCGCGGACGCCGGAACGCCCGCCGGGCATCCACGGTCCCCCGTCGGGCCGGTGGCGCCGCCGGGGAAGCTCCGTCGGGCTGATCCTCCGCGGAGGCGGCCTCCCGCACACCGCGGACGGTCCGCGCGCCGGCGGCATCCGCGGACGCCGCCGCGACGGGTTCGAGGCGTGCGCCGGTCCCTCGCGCAACCCCTGACGGGTTTTCACGGCGGCGCGCGGTTGCCGCCCGGACCCCTCCCCCACCGACGCCGTGGCCGACCGATGCCCTCAGCGCATGGATCCGGCCGCCGACTGCGTTCTCCGTCACAGTGAGCGCGCGCAGGCGCCGTCGGCAGCACATCATCCCTGTTCAGGCCGCATGTATGCAGGTGAGGAATGATCACGCGCCGTCTGCGGTCATTGGACGCATGCATCGCAGGGACCGACCCTGGAGACATCCCGTCCTCCCGCCGCCGCCGACCGGCGTCCCGCCGGCCGTGACGCTCCGGGGAACCCCTCCACCGGCGGCGCCGCCGACCCGAGACCGACTTCTCGGCACACGAAAGGACCCGGCCTCGTATGACTTCAGCAGCCCGCGCCCGCCTGGAGCGCCTCGCCGGCGGCGCCACGCGGCCGAGGGTGCGCCCCTCGTCCGGTTTCCCGCTCGGCGCGCTGCCCGTGGCCGCCGCGGCGCGAGGCGCCGTCGCGCTGGCGCTGCCGCTGCTCGTGGGCCTGTGGTCCGGTGCGGTGATCCCGTCGGTGATCGCGGCGGTCGGTGCCCTGTGGGGCGTGGGCCAGGACGGCTCCGACCCCTACCGGTTGCGCGTCCGGCGGCTGGTCTGGATGGGACTGGCCGCCGCGCTCGGTCTGCTCGCCGGTGAGCTGGCGCTCCGCAGCGGGCAGCCCCTGGCGGTGCCGGCCTGCCTGGTCGTCGCCGCCCTGGCCGCCGGTTCGATCAGTCTGCGCGGCCGTGTCGCCTCCGTGGCCGGCATGCACCTGCTGCTGGGCGTCACGATCGGCACCGGCATCCCCGTGCCGGGTCCGTGGTGGCACGCCCCTCTCGCGCTGTTCGCCGGCGTGGGCCTCGTCGTCGTGATGTCGGCGACTCCGTGGTTGTGGCGTCGCCACCGCATCGAGCGTACGGCCGTCCTCGCCGTGTACCGGGCCGCCTCTGACGCGCTGTCGGCCGCCGGCTCGCCCGGCGCCGAGGACGCCCGCCGGGGGCTGACGGCCGCCCTCGACCACGCCCACCAGGTCGTGGGACGTCACCTGACGCACCGTGAGCGATCGCGGCCGGAGCTGCGGGACCTGCTCAGGGCCTTCGACGTGGCCGTCCGGCTGGGCGAGGTGACGTCCGCGCTGGTGTGGGAGGCACGGGCGCTCCCCCGGACGGTGACGCGCCTGCCCCTGGCGATGGCGGACCGCCTGCTGCCGGCGGCGGACACGTCCTCCGTCGCGCCGGCGGCCGGCGTGGCCGCCCCGGTCGCGGCCGGCGTCACGGGCCGCTCGGCGGGGCTTCGGGCGCTGGCGGAGCTGTCCGCGGAGGCCGGCGGCGCCCGCGGCGACGACGCCATGCCGCGGCTGCCCGGCCTGCCGCCGCAGGAGAGGTCGGCCCATCTGCGCTTCGCCGTGCTGCTGGCCCTCTGCGTGCTCGTGGCGCAGCTCTGTGCCGACGCCCTGCACGGCCCGCGCGGCTACTGGCTCCCCATGACCGTCGCCTTCGTCTACAAGCCCGACTTCGGGCCGGTGTTCCGGCGGGCCGTGCACCGCTGCGCCGGCACAGTCGTCGGCGTGGTGGCCATCGGCGCGGTGACGCTGCTGACGACGGACGCGTACGCCCTCGTCGGCGCCGTGGCGGCCTTCGGCGCGCTGATGGCCGTCGGGGTGCGGCACCACTACGCGCTGGCCACGGTGGGCCTGACCGCCGTCGTGCTGGTCCTCGTCGACATGCTCGGCGACGACCGCGCGTTGTACGGGCCGCGCATCCTGGACACCGCCCTGGCGGCCGTCATCGTCCTGGTGGCGCACTTCCTTCTGTGGCCCGACTCGGCAGCCCGCCGCGCCGCCGCGTGGACCGGGGCGGCCGTGGCGGCCGCCCACCGCTACCGCGACCTCGCCCCTCAGGCGGCTCCGGCCCAGCGGCACGCCCTGCGCCGGGCCGCCTACCACCAGCTCGCCGAGGCGCGACGGGCCGTCGCCCACGCGCGGGGCGAGCCGGGGCGGCCGGCCCGGGCGCTGCCGGAGTGGGAGCGGGCCGTCACCGCGGCCGAGCAGTTGTGCGACGCCGTGAGCGCCCGGTCCTTGACCGGTTCGCCGGCCGCGCAGCTCCCGCGCCGGGCCGCGCCCCCCGCGCTGTGCGGTGCCGGAGGAGAATGAGGGGGATGGATCTCCAGGTACTGCGTTCGTTCCAGGCGGTGGCCGACGGCATGACGGTCACGGAGGCCGCCGCAGAGGCCCGGGTCACCCAGCCCGCGCTGTCGCGGGCGCTGCACCGGCTCGACGAGGAGGTGGGCGCCCAACTCCTCCAGCGTGTCGGCCGCGTGCTGCGGCCGACGCCGGCCGGCCGGGTGTTCAAGGAGTACGTGGACGCCGTCCTCGACGGGTACGACCGGGGCCGGCGGGCGGTCGCCGAAGTGGTCGACCCGGAGGCCGGCGTGGTCTCACTGGCCTTTCTGCACACCCTGGGGACCTGGCTGGTGCCCGAGCTCGTCACCGGCTTCCGGCAGACGTTCCCCCAGGTCCGCTTCGAGCTGTACCAGAACGAGGAGAACGGGCTCGTCCAGCACCTCCTCGGCGCCACCGCCGACCTGATCATCACCAGCGACGACCCCGGCCACCCGCTGATCACCTGGCGGCGGCTCCTGGTCGAACCCCTCTGGCTCGCCGTGCCCACCCAGCATCCGCTGGCCCAGCGCCGCCGGGTCCGCCTGGCGGAGGTCGCCGGGGAACCCTTCATCCTGCTCAAGCCCGGCTACGGGCTCCGCGGCATCACGGAGTCGTTGTGCCGCCGGGCGGGCTTCACCCCGCAGATCGGCTTCGAGGGCGAGGAGGTCCACACGCTGCGGGGCCTGGTCGCCGCCGGACTGGGGGTGTCGCTGATCCCGTCGTCACCCGACGCCGCGGCGCCCCAGGACTTCCCGATCCGCTACCTGGAGCTCACCGACGTGCCCGGGGCCCGTGACATCGGCATCGCCTGGCTGGCCGGCCGCACCCTGCCCCCGGCGCCGCGGCGGTTCATCGACCACGCGCTGGGTGCCACGGCAGGACCGGGGGCGGTCGGGGGCTGAGGCGGTCCCGGCACCGGTGCGCGCGCCGCGCACCGGCCGGGTCAGCACCGGGGCTCCTCGGCCGCGGCCGGCATCCGCCACGGCTCCGGACCCGTGCCGTCGCTCCACGCCCGCAGGGCCTGCCCGTCCACGCACACGATCGCGCACTGCGCGGCGTACTCGGCGGCCGGGGCCGTGAACTCGCTGGTGGTGACGACGACGGCGACGTCCGCCTCGTGGACGGTGTAGCAGGTGCCGCCGAAGCGCTGCAGGTCCTGCGAGCCGACCCGGTTGGAGTCGCAGTAGCGCTTGCACTGGACGACCACACGCCGTCCGTCCGGGGCCACCGCCAGCACGTCGGCGCCGAGGTCGCCGGCGCCGCCGACTACCTCCACCTCCACGCATCCGTCGCGCCGGCACAGTGCGGCCACCGCCTCTTCGAACGCGTCGGCGTCCAGGGCGTCGTAGTCCACGGGGGCGCCTGTGGTGGGCGGGCCCGCGGGGGCGTCCGGGAGCACGACCGTCTCCTCGACGACGGCCGATTCCTCGACGACGACGGTGTCCCCGAGGACGACCGTGTCCTGCGTGCCCGGGCCACCGGCACCGGCTGCGGGCACCGCCGCGTACGCGGCGGTGCGCCCGGCGCCGGGCGCGTGCTGCGGCGGGGCCGCTGCCGGCCTTGCCCGTCCTTGCGCCGTCTCCCCCTCCAGCTCGTCGAGCGCCGTCCGCGTGGCCTGCTCCAGCGCGGCGGCGGCCTGCTGCGCGGTCCGGAGCGCGGAGAACCGGCGCCGGCGCCGCACGGCCAGGGCGGTGGCCGCGCCGACAAGGCACAGGGCCACCGCCCACGCGGGGCGGCGTTCGAGGGCGTCGGCCGCCGCGCGGGCCGTGAAGCCCAGCACGCACACGACGATGGCGAGGAGACCGAAGAACAGGGCGGTCGCACGGAGGTCGAAGGGGCGCCGACGGCCGGTGCGGCCGCCGGTGTGGGGTATGCGGCGTGCGGGCGTGGCCACAGTGGTGACGTTCCTCCCTCGACTGGACACGAAGATCACTCCCGCCGTCTGCCCGGGATCGATCAGTTCATCGGGCCCGGTGACCGTCGCTCTCGCCGGGCGCTCGGGACGGCCTCGCATGCCCTGGCGTGGAGCAACGGCGGGGCGGGGCGCCGGGGCCGATCAGGCTGGTGGTCCTGATCGGCATCCGCGGGGAGTCGTCGTGAGCAGGCCGCCTGAGTGTCTCCGTCAGGACCGTCGTCCGGGTGCGGGCCGCCCCGCCGGGTGCGTGTCCGGTGCCCGCACCGCGGGAGGGGCAGCCCGCGGCCCCCGTGCGACGCACCGGTGTACGGACCGGACCGCTGGATGCGGCACGTGGGTTTCGTGGGCCGCGGTCGGGGCCGCCGGCCGTACGGCGGTGCCACGCCCGCACGGGCCGCGGCACCGGCCGCCGCCGGTTCCCCCGTGCGCATCGCCGCACTCCGGGGCCGGTTCGCCGTGGAGGCGGTCACCGGAGCCGCAGGACGTCGCGTGGGCCGGTTGGGCGGGGTCGCGGGCGCAGCGTCCGGGCCGGCGGCCCGAGGCGGGCACCGCCGCCGCCCCCGATCCCCCGGCCGCCCCCGATGCGCCGGGCGCTGCGTCCGTCGGTGTTCGGCCGAGGAGGTGGTGCGTGCCGGGGGTGCCGGGTGGGTTCGCGGTCGTCAGGGGTGACGGGTGTGCCGTCCGCGGCGTGCGGTGCGGCGGTGCTCGTCGACCCGGCCGCCCGCGCCGAGAAGGCCCGTCGCGGCCAGTGGCTGCTCGGACTCCAGGCGCGGGATCTCGTGGCGGGAGACGCGCAGGACGACGGGCGGCAGCGCGGCGCGCGCCACCTGCGCGAGCCGCAGCCACGCGGGCACGTACACGGCGGTACGGCGCCGTTCCACGGCGCGGGCCAGCCGGGCGGCCACATGGTCGGCCGAGTGGACGCGGCGGGCGGGCGGCGGCATGTGCTTCCGCAGCTCACGCAGCACCGGGTACCGGTCGGCGTCGCGGATCATGTCCGTGTCGGTCCAGTTGATGTAGGCGATGCCCACGGCCGTCCCGCGGTGGGCCACCTCCGCCTGGAGGGAGTGGGCGAAGGCCTCGACGCCGGCCTTGGAGGCGCAGTAGGCGCTCATCATGGGGGCGGCGCCGAGCGAGGCCAGCGACGCCACCTGTAGGTAGTAGCCGGCCGTCTCCAGCAGGTCGGGAAGGAACGTCCGGGCGGTCTGGGCACTGCCGCCGAGGTTCACGTCGACGACGCGCCGCCAGGAGGCGAGGTCGGACGTGGCGAACGGGCCGCCCTCCGCGACGCCCGCGTTGGCGACGACCGCCGACGGCCGACCGAGGCGTTCACGGA
The DNA here is from genome assembly GCF_053587115.1 of Streptomyces sp. NPDC003697. NCBI lineage: Bacteria > Bacillati > Actinomycetota > Actinomycetes > Kitasatosporales > Streptomycetaceae > Streptomyces > Streptomyces sp. NPDC003697. The sequence continues at coordinate 28,380 of NZ_JBSFNN010000055.1, read as the reverse complement.
CCTGACGGGCGGCGAGGTCCAGCGCCTCGCCGTCGGTGACGTCGACCTCGAGGGCCAGGGCCGGAGTGGGCAGCGAGGCCGCCACCGCGTCCAGCTCCGGCTTCTCGTGGCCGAGCAGGGCGAGCCGGGCACCTCGGTCGGCGAGGGCGCGTGCCAGTGCCGCGCCGAGCCCGCGCGCGGCTCCGGTCACCACGACGGTGCGGCCCCTGAGCGGGCTGTCGGACACGAGTGGCCCCTTTCGTGCGGCGTCCCGGCGGCCTCCGGCTGACGTCACGTCGTGGGAGGCCGACCGTGGTGCTTCCCCCCGGCCGGGCGGTGACGGATGCGCCGTCGCGCCGGTCAGCGCCGCGGCCGCGACCTGTCGCCGGCCCTGTTCCGGTGGGCGAGCGCGCGCTGTGCCCAGCTCCGGCCCGGCGGCAGACGCCGGCGCAGTGCGGCGCGGGCGGCGTTGGCGCCCGGCGCCCCGTGGACTCCCCCGCCGGGGTGCGCGCTGGCGGAGGCGAGGAACAGGCCCGGGACGGGCGTCTCTGGCCGCCCGCTGCCGGGCAGCGGGCGGAAGACGAACTGCTGGTGCAGGGCCGCGGTGCCGCCGTTGATGGCACCGCCCCACAGGTTGCGGTCCAGCGACTCGAGCGTGGGCGGGGCGAGGATGCGCCGGGCGCGGATCGTGGCGCGGAAGCCGGGTGCAAAGCGCTCGACCTGGCGCTCGACGCGATCGGCCATGATCTCCTGCTCCTTGGTGTCCCAGGTGCCGGTGAGCCCCTCGTCCCCGGCGTCGCCGTCGACTTCGTGGGGCACGTGGGTGTAGGCCCAGGCGGATTCGGTGCCGCGCGGTGAGCGGGCGGGGTCCGAGGTCGTCATCTGGCCGAACAGCGCGAAGGGGCGGTCGGGGATCTGGTGGGTGGCGATCTGCGCCGCGAAGCGGGTCAGCTCCGCTGTGCCGTCGGCCAGGTGCACGGTGCCCGCCCGGGACGCCTCCCCGCTCTGCCACGGCACCGGGGAGTCCAGCGCCCAGTCCACCTTGAAGGTGGCGAAGTCCCACTGGAAGCGCTTCAGGTCGGCCAGCACCTGGGCGGGCAGGTGCTCGGGCTCGACGAGTCCCCCGTAGAGGGCGGGCGCGGACACGTCCGCGAGAACGGCACGCCGGGCGGCCACCGTCTCGCCGTCGGCCGTGCGGACGGCCACGGCCCGGCCGCCGCGCACGACGACGCGGTCCACCCGCCGGCCGCAGTGCAGGGTCCCGCCGCGGCTGCGCAGCCGGTGGACGAGGGCCGCGGCCAGGGCGCCCGACCCGCCGGCCGGGACGGGGAATCCGTAGGTCTGCCCGAGCATCGACATCAGCCATCCGAAGCCCCCGCTGCCGGCGGCCTCGGGCGCGAGGTCGGCGTGCAGCGCGTTACCGGCCAGCAGCAGCCGTCCGCCCTCGCCGTCGAACTCCTCTTCACCGAGGCGGCGCACCGGAAGGAGCATGGTGCGGGCCATGCGCAGACCGCCCGCCCCCCGCAGCCGCACCGCCAGCCGGGCCCCCGCCCTGATCGGCGGGAACGGGGTGAACAGGGCGCTCAGCAGGTCGGGCCGCACGCGGTCCCACACCTCGTACAGGCGGCGCCAGGCGTCACCGTCCCCCGGCGCGAACGCGTCGAGGGAGCGGGCGGTGACGTCGACGTCGCGGTCGAGGACCGCGCACCTGCCGTCGGTCAGGGGGTGGGCCAGGACGTGCGGCGCCCGGCTCCAGCGCAGGCCGTGGTCCTCCAGGCGCAGCGCGGCGAGGATCGGGGAGGCGGCGGCGAGGGGGTAGAAGGAGCTGAAGAGGTCGTTGACGAAGTCCGGGTGGACGCCGTTGTCGTGGCGCACCGCGCCGCCGGGTTCGGGCTGCTCCTCCAGGACCGCGACGCTCCAGCCGGCGTCGGCCAGCAGGTTGGCCGCCACCAGACCGTTCGGGCCGGCCCCGATCACGACGGCGTCAGGCATGGCCGCCTCCGAGCCTGCGGAGCCCCCCGGTCGTCCGCGGGCCGCGCTCGGTGCGGTGCCCGGCCTCCTCGGCGTCCTTCTCGCACACCTGGGCGAGCCGGCCGAGCATGGCGCGGTGCCGGATCTGGATCAGGCACTCGACGCCCGCGTTGTGCAGGGTGCCGCCCGTTCCCTGCAGGGGGTGCTCGTCCACGAGCACCAGGCAGTACTCGCCCCAGCTGCGCAGTTCGATGGCGATCCGGGCGGTGCCCAGCCATCCCGCGTTGGCCTCGAGTTCCAGGACCGAGCCCTCCACGCAGCGCCGCACGACCGTGGTGTTGGTGAGCCGTGCGGGACCCAGCCGCACCTCGTAGGCGATGGCGGCGCCCACCTCCGGCCAGTTCCCCCGCACCTGGCGCGACGACGCCGTGCCCACCACCCATTCGGCGTACCGATTGCCGTCCGCGAGGAGGTCCCACACCGTTCCCGGGTCGGTCTTGATCAGCTGGTGACGTACCGCCACGTCCTGCCTCCCGCCGCTGTCGAGGAACTGTGCCCGTCGAGTGCCCCGGCCGGTGCGGATCAACCGGGGGCGCCGGCGCGGCGCGCGCTCCTTCGAAGGCAGCGGGTGGCCGGCGGCGTCGCCGGACGTCGGCAGCCGGCTGCCCGAGGGCGTCGCGGAGCGTCAGGACCGGCTCGAGTCCTGAACCCGTGGGCGAGCACCACCGTCGGACCGTCCGGCCGGACGGTCACGCGTACGTTGTTCCTGCCGAGGATGTCCGTTCGGCCGTCTTGGACCCGGCGACCAACGGCGGGCCGGGCGTGGTGCGGTGGCCCGCCGGACGCCGCGGACACCGCACCTGACGGGCCGGCCGCGGGCACGGGACCGCGGGCGGGGGGCCGTTACGGCCGAAGGGACTCGACGGCGCCCTCGACGGTGGGCTCGAAGCGGAAGACCTGGTCGAGCCCGACGATGCGGAAGACCCGCATCAGGTCGGCGTTCAGGCCCGCCAGCAGCAGGGGCACGTCCGCCGCCTGCGCCCGGTGGTAGCCGGTGATGAGCACCGTGATGCCGGTGGAGTCGCAGTAGGTCAGGTCGGACAGGTCCATCACGACGCCCTCCGTGCCGAACGTCGTCTCCTCCAGGGCCTGGGCGAGGCGTGGGGCGGTGTGGTGGTCCAGCTCGCCGGTCACGGTCAGCACCGCGACGCCGGAGGGGTGCTTCTGTCGGGCGACGGTCAGGGTGCGGTTGGTGGTCACCGGTTCTCCTGTACTGACGGGGTGGTACGGCGGACGGGGACGGCGGGGGAGACGGGAACATGGAGCGCGAGCAGCGCGGTGTCGTCGCTGACTCCTGTGCCCAGTTCGGTGAGGAGCGCGTGCACGGCGTCCAGCAGGTCGCCGGCTCCCGCCGGTGCGCAGGCCGACAGGCGGCGGGTCAGTCCGTCCTCGCCGAGCATGGTGCCCTCGGGTGTGAGGGCCTCGGTCAGTCCGTCGGTGTAGAGCAGCAGGGAGTCCCCCGGCCGCAGACGGGTCGTGGCCTGGACGAACCGCGGTTCGGGAAGCATCCCGATCAGCTGACCGCCGTCGGTGGAGACGGGTTCCACCGGCCCGCCGGCGCGCAGCGCCAGGGCCGGCGGGTGCCCGCCCCCGGCCAGGGCGAGGGTGAACGACCCGTCGGCCTCGGGCTGCAGGACGCCGAACACCGCGGTGCAGTACCGGGGCACGTTGCCCTGGTACTCGCCCTTGAGGACGGCGTCGAGGTTGGCGAGCACCGCGCACGGGTCGGGCTCGTAGATGGCGGCGGCGCGCAGGGTGTACCGGGTCAGCGACGTCAGGGCGGCCGCGTCGGCGCCCTTGCCGCACACGTCGCCGAGGAAGAACGCCCAGCGGCCGTCGTCGAGCGGGAACAGGTCGTAGAAGTCGCCGCCGACCTCGTCCACGGACGCGGGGTGGTAGGCGGCGGCCGCGTCAAGTCCAGGGACGGTGGGCAGGGCGGGGGGCAGCAGAGTCCGCTGCAGTGTGCGGGCCAGGCGCTCGGCGGCGGTGCGCTGGGCGCGTTCGGCGGCGATGGTGCGGGAGGCGGACAGCCGGAGTTCGACCTGCTCGGTGACCAGCGCGGCCAGGTCCTGGAGGGCGCCCAACTGGTCGTCGGTGGGCTTGCAGGGCCGGGTGTCGCACACGCTGACCGTGCCCAGGCGTTCGCCGCGGGCGGTGACCACGGGCGCGGCGGCGTAGAAGCGGATGCCCGGCTCGCCGCGGACCAAGGGGTGGGTGGCCGTCCGCGGATCGGCGAGGGTGTCGGGGACGACGCAGAGGGAGTCGCCCTGCGGGGCCGGGACGAACGGGGGGCAGTCGCCGCCGGTCCCGGCGGTACCCGCCCCGTGGCCGGCCGTGAACCGCACCGGGTCCTCGCCGGCGAGCGCGACGCCGGCCATCTCGGCGCCGAAGAGCCGGGCGGCCAGGGAGGCGACGGTGTCCAGCGCGGGATCGGCCGGTATGTCGTACGCGCGCTCACCGCGGGCGGCGGCCGGCCCACGCTCGCCGGCCGTGGCGCAACTCGGCGCGAGGCCGGCGTTGCCTTCTTCCACCGTGGCTCGCGCCCCTTCCCGTCGCATCGTTCCGGCACGCCCGCTATCAGGGCGGCTGCCCCATCCTACGGACCTGCGCCGCGGGACTCGCACAGACCGCCGGACGGGTGGCCTCCGGTGACATCGGGGAATCGGCACGGTGACGAGCCGTTCGACGGGGCATTAGTGCAGCGACCGCTGCTTCCCCCTGGTGCGGCGCGACCGCGTGCGGGCGCGTCCCGCCCGGCGACAGGCCCGCCTCCCGCGGGCCGGGGGACGGCCGGGGTGAGCGAAAGGGGCCCAGTGGCGCAGTACGAGGACGCCGTGCACGAACCGTCGGCGGGGGCCGGAGCGGCCGAGGCGGCCGGTGCGGCCCGCCGGGAGGGCCGCACCGTCACCGCCGAGGAGTTCACCACCCGGGTGATGACCCGGCTCCCTGCCGGCGGGGACGCGGACGGGGCGGCCGTCCTCCTCCCTCACCGCCCGGGACCGCTCAGCCTGGCCTTCCCCGCGGAGTCCTCGCAGCTCGCGCCCGTGCGCGAGGCGCTGCGAGCCTGGCTCGACCGGTGCCCCATGCCCCCGCGGACCCGGCAGAACGTGCTCGTCGCCGTCGGCGAGGCCTGCGCCAACGCGATCGAGCACGGCCACCGCCACACCCGCGGTGCCACGGTCCGCCTGCGCGCCGAGGCCTCCGCCGGCGACCTGCTCCTGGTGGTCGCCGACAGCGGCGCCTGGAGGGCGCCGCAGCCCGAGGCCCACCCCCATCGCGGCCGCGGCATGGCCCTGATGCGCGCGCTGATGCAGCAGGTGACCGTCACGCCCGGCCCGTCCGGAACCACCGTCGAGATGCGTACGAGGATCGCCCGATGACCACGCCGCTCACTCTCACTCCCGGCCACCACCCGGACGGCACCGCCCTCCTGGCGGTCACCGGTGACATCGACATGAGCAACAGCGGCACCCTCGCCGAGGCCCTCGACGCCCGCAGGGGACCGCTGGTCCTGGACCTGACGGCGGTGGAGTACCTCGACAGCGCCGGCCTGACCGTCCTGTTCGCCCGGGCCGACCGCATCGAGGTGGTCGCCCCCGCCCTGCTGGCTCCCGTCCTGACCGTCTCGGGGCTCACCGGGATCGCGACGGTGCGCGTCGCCTGACGTGCGTGTCCGACGGCACCGGCGCCCCGCACGGGGGCGGGGGCCGGTGCGGGATGGGTGGTGGGCTGCGCGCCAACCGGGTGCTGCCCGACAGCGCCGAGGCCGCCGCCCACCGGCCCACGACGAAGCCGGGGACAGGGGCAGGACCACGACGAGCGGTCGTAGCACCCCGCCGGGCGGCCCTCGTGGAGGCATGATCCCCGCCCGGTCCGGTCAGGCGGCGCTGGGGGTCCTCCTCAGGGCTTCGACCAGTTCGTCCCGGCTCATCCTCGACCGCCCCGGGATGTCCGCCCGGGAGGCCCGCTCGTACAGCGCGCTCTTGGACAGGGACGCGAGTTCGTCGGCGGGCCCGCCCCGGCGCTCCCGGGAGGACTCGCGCCGCTGCGGCCGGCGCTGTGCGGCCGCCTGCCGGGTGTCCTTGTCCATCCGCCCGCCGGAGCCCTCGTCCGCCGTGCGCTCCCTGGCCGCCTTGTGCTGCCCGGTCGCCTTGCGCTCCTTGGCCTCCCTGCCGGAGGAGTGCTCCCGCCCGCCCGCGCCGGCCTTGCCGCCGGACTCCCGCTCGCGGGCGCGTTCGACACTGCGCTCGAGGGCCGCCATGAGGTCGACGACGTTCGTCGCCTCCGGCGGTCCGGCCTCGCTGACGACCTCCTCGCCCTGCCGTTTGGCGTCGACCAGTTTTCTGACCCGCTCCTCGAAGGTGTCGTGGAAGTCCCCGGGACTCCAGTCGATGCTGAGGGCGTCGATCAGCTGCTGCGCGGTCTTCAGCTCCCGGTCGTCGATGCGGCCCCGGTGGTCGGGGAGCACGTCGAACAGCTCCCGGGGGTCGCGCACCTCGTCGGCCCAGTGCATGGTGTGCAGAACCAGCACCTCGGGCTGGGCCCGCAGAGCGGTGAGGTACTGCTTGCTGCGCATCGTGAAGGTGGCGAGCCCGGCCTTGTCCGACTGCTCCAGCGCGGCCCGCAGCAGCTCGTACACCTTGAGGTACTCCTTGCCCTGCGGCGCGACGTAGTAGGCGCGGTCGAAGTACACCGGCTCGATGCGCCGCAGGTCGACGAAGCCCGCCATGTCGATCACCTTCGACCTGCCGGGGGCGATCTGGTCGAGTTCCTCCGGCTCCACGACGACGTAGTCCCCTCCCCCGAGGTCGTAGCCCTTGACGATGTCGCCGCCGCCGACCTCCTCGCCGGTGCGCTCGTTGACGCGCCGGTTGCGGATGCGGTCGGCGGTGCCGCGCTGGAGCTGGTGGAAGTGCACGGTGTGGTCCTCGGTCGCCGTGTACAGCCCCACGGGCACCGTGACCAGTCCGAAGGTCAGCACCCCGGTCCAGATCGGTCTCGCCATCACCCGTCGCCTCCTTCAGTGCCCGGCTGGTCGGGGTCGTGTTCCTCCGCGGTCTGCGGTCCCGCGCCGGCGCGCGCCGTGCCGGTGGGCAGCGCGCCGCCTCGGGGTCTGCGCCGTCGGACGGCCGCGTCGTCAGACGCCGGTGCGGTCGGACGCCTCCGCGGTCAGGTGCTCGACGTGCGCGGCGGCGGCTTCGGCGCGGCGGCGGGCCTCACGCACCCGCCGATCCGTGCCGCGCACCCGCTCGCGGGCCTCCCCCTCGGCGGCTCGCGCCGTCCGCTGCTCGTCTTCCAGGCTCCGGAGCCGGTCGGTCAGTTCGCGCACGCGCCGCTGGATGTCTCCCAGCAGCTTGGCGGCGTCGTCCGCCGCGCGGCCGGCCGTCTCCGCCTCCCGCTCGGCATCGTGGAGTTCGCGGCGGGCCTCGTCGGCGTCCCGGCGGGCCCGGGCGAGCCGCCTGCGCCGCTGCGCGTCCGCCTTAATCGACTTGTCGGCTTTGTCGGCATGGTCGCTCCCGGTCCCGCGCCGGACGGACGGCGCCCGTGCCGCCGGACGCTGATGCGCGCCGGCGGGCCGCGGGGTGGCACCCGGCGACGCGGCGGGGAAGCCGGTGGTCGGGTCGAGGGCTTTCACCAGCCGGCCCGTCGCCCACTCCCGGGCCGCCTCGGGGTCGGCGAGGACGGCGTGCAGGGTGCCCTCCACCTCACGCCGGGCGTCCTCGCCGATCGGGTGACCCGCTTCCGCGGCCAGTCGCCCGGCCTGCCGGGACAGGGCGTCGATCAGCAGGCGCTGCTGATGGCCGAGTTCACGCAGTTGGGCGCCGTCGAGGTCGCGGTGGGCCTGACGTAGCCCCTCCCCCAGCCGGACCAGCGGCTCGGTCTCCTCCGGCCGCTCCCGTACGAGCAGGTTGCCGGCCCAGGCCGACAGGCTGGGCCGGCGCAGCTTGCCGATCTGAGCGGCGAGGGCACGGTCGCCCTCCGTGCGGGCTTCGGCCGCCCGAGTGTCCCGGACGGCGGTGAAGTCCTCCGGCCGCAGCCCGTACAGTTCGCCGGCGACAGCATCCAGGTCCACGAGCGTTCCTCTCCACGCGCCCCAGCACCTGCTGCCGGGTTTCCACCTTTTCTCCGCCTATGTGAGTCTCACCGGTCGGCGGTCGGCGTGCACGAGGACCGAGGGTGTCGTGCGCGGCCGCCGTCCGGAGCGGCCTGCTCCGCACCAGGCACCGAGCCGCCGTCCCACGGCGGGGCGGGCAGCCTCAGCGGGGCGCTGAGCCGTAGCGGGGCCGCCCCGTCCGGAGTGGGCCCGTCGGCCGGAGCGGGACGGCCCTGCCCGAACGCGCCCGGCCGATCCGGAGCGGAACCGGCCACCCCTGCCGACGCGGCGGGTGCCGCGGCGAGCGCCGGACGCCGTCCAGCCGGTGGTGAGCGAACCGGTCACCACCGCCTGCAAACACGCCGCGGGGGGACCTCCGCGTCGACCGGCACGTGATCACGGCGACGGTCCGGGACAGCGAACCCGCGCTGCCGGTGGTGGAGGCCCCGACCCGGGACGCGTGGGGCGGCACGGGCTGGAGATCGTCAGGTCGCTGTGCCGCGAGCTCAGCTTCGCCCCCGCCCCGGTCGGCAAACGCGTCACCGCCGTGGTCGCCCTCGTCGAGTGATCGGCCTGCCCGCAGGGGTCGTCCGTGCGACCGGCGCCCGCGAGCCCCGGACCCCCAACCGGCCTGGCACACCGCCGTTCCCGCGGTCCCGACGGGCCTAAGGTCCCCGCCCCGGCTCGCCCGTCGCGCGTGGCTCAGCCCGTCAGGAGCGCCGCGCAGTACGTGTCCACGCCCATCAGCGGCAGCGGCGGGCGCCGCGGACGGATCGCGCGCACCTGCCGTGGTATGTCGCGCGACCAGCGCCTTAGCGGTAACCAGGCGGCCACGTGCGCCTGTTCGCGGTCGGTGCCCTTCCGGCCGGTGCCGCCGACGTCGTGCCGCAGCCGCAGCGCCCCACCCCGGCGCTCCACCGTGTTGCGGCCGAACGTCGCCGCCACGGCCCGCATGTCGGCCTCCGTGAACACCTGCGGCAGCCCCGGCGCGTCGTGGTAGAGGCACAGGAAGTCCAGGTCGATCAACGCGTGCGTGACGTCTTCGGGGACGGTGACCGCACGGTACGAGGGGCGCAGGTCCGAGCCGTCGGACGCGGGCGAGCCGGTCGCGGACCAGCCCTGGTGCACCCGCCCGAAGCCCGGCCAGTACGGCCACACGGCCGCCCCGCCCGTGACCGCCAGGTCCCCGCGAAGTGCCCGGGCCATCGCCGCGGCACGCTCGCGCCACTCCGCGTCGCCGGTGACCACCGCGAGCTGAACGGCGGCGCGCCCCATCGCCAGGAACTCGTTCGTGGGCAGTTCCGCCCCCGCGAACGACACCGGCTCGTCCGGCAGCCAGCGGTAGAAGCCGCGCGCGTCGGCGGTCGTGTCCCACTGCTCGTCGTGGACGCGCAGCGCCCGCTCCACCGCGTCCAGGTAGTCCTCGGCACGCTCGCGCACCGCGCGCGGCACGGCGTCGGGCCGGGTCCGGGCGAGCCGCACCAGCCCCGCGACCGGGTAGGCGATCATCCCGGTCTGCGCCGCCAGCGCGACCCTGGCCGGCCGCACCGCGTACGTGCCGGGGCGCGGGACGCGGGGCTCGGTGACGGGTTCGTCGGGCATGACGAGCCGGGCGGTGACGCCGGTCCGCTGCTCGTACGCCTCGTACAGGACCCGGTCGGCGCGGCGGTCGTCCCGCGGGTCCAGGCTGAGCCCGCCCACCAGGTGGTCGGGACGGCCCGGGCCGTACACCCTGAGCCGGAAGTGGCGCTCGCCGTCGGGGGCGACGGTGACGCGGACGGCCCGGGCATGCGGCGGACAGACCGTCACCTCCAGGGCGGGGCGCTCCTCGGTGTCCCGCAGCAGCACCGAGGCGGCGGTGAACTTGTGGGCGGTGCTCCACACCGGCAGGCTGCGGCCCCGGAAGTCGCGCACGCCACGCACGTCGTCCCGCGCGTCGAGCACGGCGTCGACGAGTTCCGCGAGGCGCTCGGCGTACGCGGGGCGGCCCGTGTGCTCGGCCATGAGCAGGTACCCCTGCATCCGCCAGGAGGTGCCCCAGCCGATGACCCCGTTCTCGTTGTCGGACGGCACTCCGGGGCCGTTCACGCCGGCGAGGTTGTTCTCGATGTCGCCGAAGGCTCGCACACCGGTGCGGCGCAGGCCGGTGAACGTCATGCTGAGGTCTGGCATCGGGTGAGTATGGCAGCGGCTCTCACCCTTCACCCCCGCAAGTCTCGATCCGGTACCGCTCGGAACGCGGACGCTCCGGATGCCGTCTCCGTTCCGCCAGGCCGCTCCCCCGCCGCGTGGGCGCCCGCCGCCGGACGCGGGGACGCCCCGGCCGCGGGCGCCGTGGGGTGCGACGGCTACCGCGGCCGGGGAGGTGTCCTCCAAATCCGGTCCGGGTGTCGGTCCGGGTGTCGGTCCGGGAGGGGTTCCGGCGGGGGCTCAGCTCTTGCTGAGGGCGTCCCTGGCACGGTCGATCATGGAGGCGAACGGCCCGGTCAGCATCTGCGCCGTGGGGGACCCGGCCGCCGTGGGGTGGGGGTGCGTCGGTGCCATCTTCTCCACCGCCTGCAGCCGCCGTCCCATCGTCTGCAACTGGTCCTCGGGGCAGCCCGCCCGCAGGGCCGGGAACTCCTCGTGCTCCTCCTTCTCCGCGTGATCGAGGACGGACTGCTCGAACGCCGCCAGCCGCGTGTCGAAGTCGGCGCTGTCGAGGTCCATCTTCTCCAGCTCCGCCAGCACCTTGTTGGCCTCGGCCTCCTCCTTGTTGCGGGCGTCGGCCTCCGCCTTGCCCGCGGTGCCCGCAGCGACCGGCCGCACGATGATCTCCTCGGCGGTCTCGTGGACCGCGAGGAGCGCGCGCAGGTCGTCGAACGTCCTCTTGCGCTCGTCCCCTCGGGACGTCCTCACCTGGCCGAACAGCTCCCGGATCCGGGCGTGCTGGTCGAGCAGGACCGCCACCACGTCGCCCTCGGGCATCCGCGCGGCCTCGTCCCGGTCCTTCTGTGCGTCGCCCACAGTCGTCGCTCCCTCAATGTCGGTGCGGATCGATCGGTCGTCCCCCGGACCACCGATACCCAGGTGACCCGAGGACCCCGGGAGGAACAGCCGACTTGCCACCCGGACGGCGGCAGCCGGCCGGACCGGCCGCGGAGAGGGTGCGCTCCGGCCCGCGAGGCGTCTTCGTGCTCGCCGGACGCCGGCCCACGCGCCGGGGCGGTCCCGGACGCGCCCCGCCCCGCTGGGCATCCCCGTGCGGACGCCGGCCCGGGCGCCGGGCCGGTCCCGTCTCAGACCCGCCGTCCGATGCCGGGGGCCGTCCAGCCCGGCGGGTGCACGTCCGCGTCGTGGACCGCCGCAACCGGCGGCTCGCCGCCTGCCTCAGCGTCGAACGTGGCACGGGGCCGGGCACCGCGGGTGACCACTGTCGGCCGCCCGCCGCCCGGGGGACGTCCGGAACGCCGCGCCCAACGGACCACACGCCCCGACGGCCCGGTACAGGGCCACGCCGGCCTGGTGGCGCCCGGCTCGGGGGCCGGGGCGGCGCCCGCGGGCCGGCGCGAGCCGGAAGGCCCCCGCCGGCCGCGGACGTTTGCCCGGGCGCTGCACGGTGACTCAGCCCACGACGGCGGGCCATCCGAGGTCGCACTGAGGAGCATCCCGTGAACCGGTACCGGCGCATGCTCCACCAGCTGTGGAACCGGCTCGCGGCCTACGCGCTCATCCGGCACGGCCGGGAACTGGAGCTGATGCACCGGGCGATGGGGTTCGCCACCCTGGCCCTGGTCACACTGGCGCCGCTGCTCATCGTGGTCGCCGCCGCCGATCCGCTGGGGCACGAGGGTTTCGGTTCGTGGCTGGTGGACGGCATGGGCCTGTCGGGCCGGGCCGCCCACGTGCTCACCGACATCATCAGCCCCCCACTCAAGGTGGTCGGCACCACCAGTGTCTGGGGCGCCGTCGCACTCGCCGTGTTCGGGGTGTCCTTCGCGGGCAGCGTGCAGAACGGGTACGAGAGGATCTGGCAACTGCCCCCCGGTCCGTGGCACCGCATCTGGCGGCAGGTCACGTGGCTGGCCGCGCTGACCGCGTATCTGTACCAGGAGGTACAGACGCGGACCGCGCTGCACGGACCGCAGCGCATCATGCTGTCCACGGCGGTCGGCGTGCTGTTCTTCTGGTGGGCCCCGCACTTCCTGCTGGGCGGTCAGGTCCGCTGGCGCACCCTGCTGCCCGGCGCGATCGCCACGATGGTGGGCCTGATCGGGCTGCGGGGCTTCTCCCACCTGGTCTTCACCTCCCTCATCGTGACCAACGCGGTCAGCTACGGGGCCGTGGGCATCGTGCTGGTGCTGGAGTCGTGGCTGACCGGCGTCGGCTTCGTCGTGTACGGCGGGGCGATGGCCGGCCGCTGGTTCTGCGAGCACCACTGGTGGCCGGACGGGAGGGACGGGACTGGCCGCAAGGTGCCGCAGCGCCCGGCGGACAGGCTGGCGCGCGGGGCGCCCGGGGCTCCGGTCCAGGCCGGCCTCCCCACCGGTCCGGAGCCGCGGGGAATGCGGCCGTGGTCCTGGACGGGTCCGGCGCGCAGGCGGCCTCCCGGGCCGCCACGAGCCGAAGCGGAGGCCCACCCGGACGACGGGCGGAGGACGGGGCGGCGGCCCTCACGGCGACCGGGGCCCCGACGGCGGTGAACGGGTGAACCCGGTGGGATCCGGCGCCCGCTGCCGGTTGCCGTTGCCGATCCAGGGGCGGGCAGCACGTGCGTCAAGGGGACGGCGGGCACACGCGCGGGCGGGGGCTGCCCGAACCTCTCGGGCGCACGCCTCCACGCGGGGCCGCGTGCCGCCGGCCCCGCGCTCACGGCCGGGCCGCTGAGCGGACGGACGCTGCCGTACGGCACCCGTGGATCCCCGACGGCGTGCGAACAGCCGCGCGAAGTGCCCTCGCCCGGCCGCGGCCCGGTCCGCACTCCCGGCAGAACCGGGCGAAACACCGACGTTTCGCCGTACCACGACCGGGATACTCCTGGCCCGCAAGCCCGCTCGAACCGCGGGAGCGGCCGCCGGCCGGCCGTGGCCCCGCGTTCGCCGTCGCCGCCGAGGTCAGCCGCCATGTCCCACGCCCCCGCCCGCGCCGGGTCCGCCGGTACGCCGTCCGCGCACCGCTCGGCCGCGGCGACCGGCCCCGCACCTGGGCCGACGGGACGTGAGCCTGCCGTCCGGAGGACGGCCCTCGTCACCGGCGCCTCGTCCGGCATCGGAGCGGCCGTGGCCCGGCGGCTGGCCGCCGAGGACGACTGGCGCCTGGTGCTGAGCGGCCGCGACGAGCGGCGACTGCGGCAGGTCGCCGGGCAGGCACCGGCCCTGACCTTCTCCGCCGACCTCACCCGTCCGGGTGGCGGCCGCGAGCTCACCGAGTTCGCCCTCGACCACGCGGGCCGGGTGGACCTGCTGGTGGCCGGCGCCGGCGTCGGCTGGGCCGGGGACTTCAGCCGAATGCCGCCGTCCGCCGTCGACGAGGTGGTGCACGTCGACCTGCTGGCCACGATGCACCTGGTGCGCGGTCTGCTGCCGCACATGGTCGCGGCCGGCTCCGGACGGGTGGTGCTCATCGGGTCCCTGGCCGGTTCGGTCGGGGTGCGCGGCGAGGCCGTGTACTCCGCCGCCAAGGCCGCGCTCGGGGTCTTCGCCGACGCCCTGCGCTACGAGCTGCGCGGCACCGGTGTCGGCGTGAGCCATGTGATTCCGGGCGTCGTCGACACGCCCTTCTTCGAACGCCGGGGCACCCCCTACACCCGGTCCCGGCCGAAGCCGGTGCCACCCGAACGGGTGGCGGAGGCCGTGTGGAAAGCGGTCCGCAAGGGCCGGGACGAGGTCTTCGTCCCGGGCTGGCTGCGCCTGCCCGTCCGGGTGCGCGGTACGGCCCCGGGGCTGTACCGGCGGCTCGCCGCCCAGTTCGGATGAGCGGTCGTGGAAGCCCTCACCGTCGTCCTCGCGCTGCTCGCGGCCCTGTCCAACGCGTCGGCCTCCGTGCTGCAGCGGCGGGCCGCGACGGACGAGGGCGGCGGCGGTCACGGGGCCCGGCACGCCCTGCGGTGGCTCGGCCGCGTACTGCGCCGGCCGCACTGGCTGGCGGGGACGGCCCTGCTGGCGCTGTCCACCGTGTTCCAGGCCGCCGCCCTGGGAGTGGGCAGCCTGTCCCTCGTCCAGCCGCTGCTCGCCAGTGAGCTGCTGTTCACCCTGGTCGTCGGGAGTCTGGTGTTCCACCGCCGTCCCGGCCGCCGGACCTGGCTGGCGTTCGCCGCGCTGGCCGCCGGGCTGGCACTGTTCCTCGGCGCCGCCTCGCCCACCGCCGGCGCATCCACCGCCCCACCGGAGCGCTGGCTGGAGGCGGGCCTGGGGGCGCTGGTCGCCGTGACGGCCCTCGTCGGCGTCTCCCGCCTCACGCGCGGGGCCCCGCGCGCCGCGCTGCTGGGGCTCGCCTCCGCCGTGTCGTTCGCCACCACGGCCGGCCTGATGAAAGAGGTCGTGGGCAGGTTCGGGCAGGGCCCGGCCGCCGTGCTGACCCACTGGTCGCTGTACGCGACCGCCGTGACCGGACTCGTCAGCTTCCTGCTGCTGCAGAGCGCCTTCCGCGCCGGCTCGCTGACCGCGTCCCAGCCCGCCCTCACCCTCGGCGACGCCCTGACCAGCGTGGCGCTGGGCTGGGCCCTGTTCCACGAACAGATCGCGCTCGGCGTGCGCCTGCTGCCCGAGATCATCGGCGTCGTCCTCGTCGGCGCCGGCAGCATCGGGCTGGCGAGCACTCCGTCGATCGGCGGCGAGTGGGACGCGGCGCCCGCGGAACGCAGCCGTGCCGGGCCCGGCGCCCAGGAGCGGGTCCGGCACGGTCCGTGAGCCGGCACCCCGACCGTCCCCTCACATCTGGAAGGCAGAACACCCATGGCTCTTCCGTCCGGCTCGTACCGCCCGCGGCTCCCGGCGGCCGTCCTCTTGCCGTTCGCCGCGGTCGCGGCCGCGCACGTCGTCCCGGCCGCCACCTGGCTCCCGGTGCTGCGGCACCGCTTCTTCCCCGGCCTCGCCGGTGCGGGCCGCCCCGACCACGTCGCGCTCACCTTCGACGACGGCCCGGACCCCGCCTCCACTCCGTACTTCCTGGACGCGCTGGACCGGCTCGGCGTGCGGGCCACGTTCTTCGTGCTGGGCGAACACGCGGTGCGGCATCCGGCGCTGCTGCGCGAGACGGTGCTGCGCGGCCACGAGGCCGCCGTCCACGGCTGGACCCACGACCGCCCCTGGCTGCCCTCGCCGAGGCGGGACGCGGCGGACGTCGCCCGCACGGCCCGCGCGGTGCACGAGATCACGGGACGCGGGCCGCTGTGGTACCGCCCGCCCTACGGGATCCTCACCGCCGGCCGGTGGCTGGCCGCCCGGCGGACCGGGCTGCGGCCGGTCCTGTGGACGGCCTGGGGCAGGGACTGGGCCGCCGACGCCACCCCGGGCTCCGTCCGCTCCCTGATCGGCGCGGATCTGCGCGGCGGGGGGACCGTACTGCTGCACGACTCGGACCGGGTCTCGGCCCGCGGTTCCTGGCGCTCGGCTCTCGGGGCGCTGCCGGACATCGTCGCCGGCTGCCGGGAGGCCGGGCTGTCGGTGGGGCCCCTCGCCGAACACGGGACGACGGGTCGCGCCCGCGCGGGCGGCGCACCACCCGTGCACCGAGGAGCCGCGCCGGGGGCTCTGGCCTGAGCATGTCGGTCGGCGGGGTCGGGGGCTGCCCGGAGACGCGGCGAGGCGCGGTGCCAGGGCACGCGAGCCCGGCGTGATCGGGAGGCTTCAGGAGCGGCACCGGCCCGGCCACCGGTGGCGCGACGTTCGTCAGTCCTGTCCGGGTCCTGCCCGGGGTGAGCCGACGGCGGCGTGCCCAGGAGGGACACGGCAGAGGACGGGGAGCAGGGCGCCGCGGTCGCCGAAAGGTCCGCCGAACGGCTCCGGACCCCGGACGCCCTGTGTCGGCGCCGCCCGAACGGGCAACTCGTGGAGCGTCCACCTTCCCTGTCCCCGGGAGCCCCCGATGTGGAAGCGCAAGAGGAGCGCACAGCGTGCCGCCGCGCATCGCGTCGAGCTGTGCGACCTGTGCGGCGCGACGTTCCCGGCGGACGGGGCGGTGACCTCCCGCGTGCCGGACTCCTCCGCCGTGCACCCGACCGACGAGCGGTCCGACGGCATCCGTCTGCTCACCGCCTGCGGCGACGCCCACTTGGCGGTTCTGCGGGAGGTCTACGGGCGGCGTCCGTTCGTGCAGGAGGAGCTGTGGGCCGGGAAGATCACCCGGGCGCTGACCTCCGGCCCGTCGGCCCTGACGGTCGAACAGCTCGCCTGCCGGACCGGCCTGCACGAGCCGCAGCTCCGCCGCGCCGTGGCGTGGCACAACCGGCACCGGCGGGAGGAGCGTCGGGATCCGTGATCCCCGGCCCTCGGGGGTCGGCTCCTCCCGCCACGCGGCGCGGACGGGCCCGCCGGCCGAGGCCGGTCAGTGGCCCAGGGCCCGGGCCAGTTGGTCCTTGTTCATCGAGGACCGGCCCTCGATGCCCTTGCGCTTGGCCTCGTCGTACAGTTCGTCCCGCGTCGGACCGGAGCGCGAGGAGCCACCGCCCGAGGACCGGGACTGCCCGCCGCTCCGGGAGGACGAGCCGCCCCCCTTCCCCGAACCGCTCCGGGAGGACTTCGTCTCACCGGCCTGAGCGCGCTCCTTGTTCACCGTGCGCGCGGCCATCTCCTCGGCCCGGCCGGTCGACGCACCACGCTCCTCCGCGCTGTCCTTGATGTGTTCGTACTGCCGCTCCCGCTTGGGACTCGCTCCTGCCGGCATGGGGACAGCCACCTCCTCTTCCGGGCGCCGCTTCGGACCGCGGCGCCGCGTCGTTGTGGGGGTGGGGTTTCCGCACGGGCCGGGCCGAAACCGCTCCGGCGTCCCGTCACCCGTGTGGACGACGCCGGTGTGCGGACCGGGGACGGCCCCGGAGGGGGCCGGTCAACTCGTCGCCGCGGCCCGGGGATTCCGGCGGCGGGTCGCCGGGGTCCAGTGGGTCGCCGGCCGCAGGGCCGGCGGCCCGCCGGGCCGGGTGACCGCGCCTGGTTCTTCCGGGCGCACGGCACCGTCCCTCTTTCGGCCCCCGGCGGCGCGCGCTCCCGCGGCGACGGCGGACGAGCTGGTTGGCTGGGCGGTGACCACGGACAGTCACGGACTCACCTCACAGGGGAACGCCATGCTGCAGGCCGCCGAAGCACCGCCGACCGGGCTCCTGCCCGAGCACTGGGACGCCGTGGTGCGCGAGATCGTCGAGCCGCTGGCCGGGAAGGTCGACCGCACCGGCCGGTTCCCGCGGGAGGGCGTGCACGCCCTGGCGGACGCCGGCGTGCTCGGCCTGCTCAGTTCGCCGGCGTACGGCGGGTCGGGCGGGGACCTGCGGCAGGCCGCCGCGGTCGTCGGGCGGCTGGCGGGCGCCTGCGGCTCCACGGCCATGGTGCTGCTGATGCACTACGCGGCCGTCACCGTCATCGAGGCGCACGGCGACGACGACGTGCGCGGCGCGGTGGCGGCGGGACGGCACCTGAGCACCCTGGCGTTCTCCGAACGCGGCTCACGCAGCCACTTCTGGGCGCCCGTCGGCACCGCCGCCCCCGACGGCGCGGACACGGTGCGTCTGGACGCCCGCAAGTCGTGGGTCACCGCGGCGGGGGAGGCCGACAGCTACGTGTGGTCGAGCAGGCCGCTGCACGCCGGTGGCGCCATGACGCTGTGGCTGGTGCCCGGCGGCAGCGCGGGCCTCGACACGCACGGCGACTACGACGGGTTCGGTCTGCGCGGCAACGCCTCCAGCCCGGTCACCGCCGATGGCGTGTCCGTACCGCGGTCGGCCATGCTCGGCGCGGACGGCGAGGGCCTGACCATCGCCCTGGGGCTGGTGCTGCCCTGCTTCCTGACACTGAGCGCCGCCTTCTGCCTGGGAGTGGCGGACGCGTTGCTGGAGCTGACGGCGCGCCATCTGCGCGACACCCGTCTGGAGCACCTGGACGGGACGCTGGCGCAGCAGCCCGTCGCGCGCCGGCAGTACGCGGCCCTGCGGTTGCGCGCCGACGCCGCCCGCGCGCTCCTCGACGACACCCTCGATGCGCTGGAGGCGGGCCGCCCCGACGCGCCCCTGCGGACGCTGCAGGTGAAGGCCCTGGCCG
Source organism: Streptomyces sp. NPDC003697 (assembly GCF_053587115.1). Classification (NCBI taxonomy): domain Bacteria; kingdom Bacillati; phylum Actinomycetota; class Actinomycetes; order Kitasatosporales; family Streptomycetaceae; genus Streptomyces; species Streptomyces sp. NPDC003697. The sequence goes on along the minus strand of NZ_JBSFNN010000055.1, from coordinate 10,050 downwards.
CCGAGGCGGCCGCCGAGACGGCGGACGGCGCCATGCGGCTGTGCGGCGGGTCGGCCTTCCGCCGGGAGCTGGGTGTGGAGCGCCGGTTCCGCGACGCCCTCGCGCCGCGAGTGATGGCGCCGACCACCGAGGCGCTGTACGACTTCTGCGGACGGGCCGGGCTGGGTCTGCCGCTGTTCGAGGAGGCGAAGTGAGCGGGATCGTCCTGGGGGCCGTCGCGTACGACCCCAAGGTCGTCACCATCTGGTCCGGTTTCCGCTCCTGGCTGCGGCAGCGGGGCCTGCCGTTCGACTTCGTGCTCCACGCCCACTACGAGCGGCAGGCCGAGGACCTGGTCCGCGGCCGGATCGACGCGGCCTGGCACTCGCCGCTGGCGTGGCTGCGGACCCGCCGGCTGGCGCGGGCGGCCGGCGCCGAGGTCCGCCCGCTCGTCATGCGCGACACCGACCAGGACCTGACGTCCCTCGTCGTGGTCCGGGCCGACGGGCCGGTCACCGCCGTCGCCGACCTGAAGGGCAGGACGGTCGCCGTGGGCGCGGTCGACTCGCCACAGGCGACCTTGCTGCCCCTGCACCACCTGGGGCAGCTGGGGCTGACGGCGGGCGTCGACTTCGACGTCCTGCGCCATGACACCGGCGTCGGTCTGCACGGGGACCATGTCGGCGGGGAACGCGACGCGGCCCGCGCTCTCATGGCGGGTGAGGCGGCCGCGGCCTGCATGCTCGACGCCAGTCACCTCGTCCTCGGCCAGGAGGGCACCCTGCCGCCGGGCGGCACCAGGACGCTGACCCGCACGGCGCCGTACGACCACTGCGTCCTGGCGGCCGGGCCGTCCCTCGACGCGGCCGCCGCCGACCGGTTCGCGGACCTGCTGCTGTCCATGTCCTACGCCGACCCCGAGGTGCGCCACCTGCTCGACCTCGAAGGCCTCACCCGGTGGGTGCCCGGACGCGAGAGCGGTTTCGCGCAGCTCTCCGACGCGGTCGACGCCCTGGGCTTCTACGACGCCGACGGCCGGATCACGGCGCCCGACTACCGGCCGTGACGGGCGGCGGCGCATCCACCGGGACCCTGCCGCTGGACCTGGGCGGTCTGGCCTTCGAGCAGGGCGCCCACCTGCTGCTGCGCCGGGCGCTGGGCGCCGTGCCGCCCGGCGGCCGGGTCGCCGTCCGGGGCACGGACCCGGAGCTCGTGGCGCATCTGACCGCCTGGTGCCGCCGCGAGGGGCACAGCGTCTCCCCCTCGCCGCCCGGCGAGGCGCCGGTCAGTGCGCACGTACGACCGGGCACCGCCTCGGCTGACCGCTGGTCGGGGGCCCAGCGGGCCGGCGGTCCGGGGGCGGACGAGGTGGCCGGACGGGCGCCGCTCCACTGGGGGCTGGCCGCCCGGGGGGCGCTGGTGGAGGCCGGCGGGCCGGAGGTGCCGTTCGCGGTCACCGGCCGGGACGTGGCCTGGACCGACCTGGCGCCGCGGCTGTACCGCCAGGCGGCCGCGGCCCAGTGGGATCCGCTCGCCGCCGTGCCCTGGGACGCGCCGTTCACCCTGCCGGACGAGGTCGAGGCGGCCGTCGTCCAGGTGATGACGTATCTGGTGGAGAACGAGCAGGCGGCGCTGGTGGTGCCCGGGCGGCTGCTGGTCCAGGTTCACCCGCACTTCCGGGAGGTGCTGCAGCTGCTCGCCGTGCAGGCCGCGGACGAGGCCCGACACGTGGAGGTGTTCACGCGGCGGGCGCTGCTCAGGGGCGGCGTGATGGGCACCTCTTCGGTGGGCGGCCGGGCGTCCCTGGCGACGCTGCTGAGCGAGCCGGACTTCTCCGTCGCGTCGTTCCTGCTGTCGGTGCTCGGGGAGGGCAGCTTCCTCAGTCTGCTGGCGTTCCTGGAACGGCACGCGCCCGACCCGGTGACCCGGCGGATCAGCCGGCTGGCGCGTCAGGACGAGGCCCGGCACGTCGCCTTCGGCGTGGGGCACCTGGAGCACCGGGCCCGGGTCGAGCCCCGGCTGCGCGGCCGGCTGCGGGCCGCCGTGGAGCGCCGCCACGACGCGCTGGTGGGCACGGCCGGGCTGAACGGTGACGTGTTCGACGCGCTGGTGCTGCTGGCGTCCGGGTCCTGGGCGCCGGAGGCGATCGCCCGGGGCTGGCGGGCCGTGCAGCGGCTGCAGGCGGACATGGACGAGGGGAGGCGCCACCGGCTGGCACGGCTGGGCTTCCCCGACGACGAGGCCGCGGCCCTGTCCGCGCTGCACACCCGCAACTTCATGTGAGACGCGGGACGTTCACACGGGCCTCGCGCCACCCTCGGGTGCTGCCCGGGGGGAGACGAGGGCGTGGATCGCGTGCGGCGCGCGACCTCACCTGAGGACGACCGAGTGGGAGCCCCGGGGGACGAGTTCCCCGACCACCGGGGCGCCGGGCACCTCCCCCGCCACCAGCAGTCCGCCCGAGGTCTGGGCGTCGGCCAGCAGGAACCGGGTGTCGGCGTCCGCGTCCCCGAAGTCGGTGAACGGCGCCACCCACTCCAGGTTGCGCTTGGTGCCGCCGCTGACATAGCCGTCCCGGACGGCTTCGCGGGCGCCGTCCAGGTACGGCACGGCGGCGGTGTCGACCACGGCGGTCACACCGGAGGCCCGGGCCATCTTGTGCAGGTGCCCGAGGAAGCCAAAGCCGGTGACGTCGGTGGCGCACGTGGCGCCGGACTCCAGGGCGGCGGCCGCGGCGTCCCGGTTGAGGGCCACCATCGTGGCGATCGCCTGTTCGAACCGCTCGCCGGTGGCCTTGTGACGGTTGTTCAGCACGCCCAGGCCGAGGGACTTGGTCAGGGACAGCGGCACTCCGGGACGGCCGGCGTCGTTGCGCAGCAGCCGCTGCGGATCGGCCAGTCCGGTCACGGCCATGCCGTACTTCGGTTCGGGGTCGTCCACGCTGTGTCCGCCGCCGACGTGGCAGCCGGCCTCGGTGGCGATCTCCAGGCCGCCGCGCAGCACCTCGCGCGCGAGGTCGAACGGCAGGACGTCGCGGGGCCAGGCGAGCAGGTTGACGGCGAGCACGGGGCGACCACCCATCGCGTACACGTCGGACAGGGCGTTGGCCGCGGCGATGCGTCCCCAGTCGTAGGGGTCGTCGACGACGGGGGTGAAGAAGTCGGCGGTGGACACCACCGCCTGCGCGGCCGTGCCGCTCTGCGCGGGCAGGGTGACGACGGCGGCGTCGTCGCCGGTGGACAGGCCGACGAGGAGCGGCGTGTCGCTGGCGGCCGGCAGGGCGGCCGCGAGGCCGCCGAGCACGTTCTCCAGCTCACCGGGCGGGATCTTGCACGCGCATCCGCCGCCGTGGGCGAACTGCGTGAGTCGTACCGGCGTCTCCTGCGTCGCGGTCATCTTCGGGCCTCCTGGGGGGTGCTGACGCGGATGGTGTGAGGGGCAGGACTCCGGGTACCGCCGTGGAGCCTCGTCGAGCGTGCGAATGCCCGGGCCGGACGGCTCGAGTCGCGAGTCGCGAGTCGCGAGTCGCGAGTCGCGGTGGGACGCCGCCCGGGCGGCTCCCCGCACCCGCGCCCCGGGCGGGCGCGGGCACAGCCGGCGTGCCCCGCCGGGGCCGGCGGCCGGCCCGCACCCGTCCAGGCGCGCGGCCGGCCGGTGCACGGCATGTCCTGGGGGCTGCGGTAGCCTGACCCGCGGTGGAGGCGTGTGGGTGCCTGGTGGCCCTCCCGGTCTTCAAAACCGAGGTGTCCGAGGATCTCGGGCAGGCGGGTTCGATTCCCGTCCGCCTCCGTTCCCCTCCCCCGGCCGGCAGCGCCGGCGCTGGTCGTCCACGCGGTGCGTGTATCCCTCGGCGTCGAGCCGCTCGAGCAGGGGCACGGCCACCCTGCGGGTGGTGTCCAGGGCGCGGCGCGCCTCGCTCAGCGTGAACGGCTGCGGCAGCCGGCGCAGGACGGCCGCGGCCTGCGCGTCCGCTCCGGGAAGCAGCACGATGCCGTCGGCGATCCGCAGCAGCGCCCCCGCCGACACCGCCGCGGCCAAAGCCTTCCGGGTGAGCCCCAGTTCCGTCAGACGGCCCGCCTCCGGCGCGCGGAAGGGGGCGTCCCTCAGGTCCCGGCGTACCGCGGCGACGGCCTTCTCCAGTGCTGGTGGCACGGTCGGCCGGTGACTGCCAGGGCGGTGGAGCCGGCCCTGGCGGGCGAGCAGGCGCGGCTCCCCCGGCGCCGCGGCGAGCGCGTCGACCAGGGCCCGGTCGGGCAGACCTAGCAGGCGCCGGGCCGCCTCGGTCGGCAGGCCCGGCTCCAGGGGGTGCTCCTCGGCGTACCGCTCCACCTCGGCGATCAGCCGCTCACGCAGACGGCTCCAGTGCGCGTCGTCGGCCAGCCAGTCCCCGGCGACGGGCTCGGCGGGCGCCGGAACGCCCATCGCGAGCAGCTCCGAACGCCTGATCAGCCTGCGCCGCCGCAGCTCGGCCCGGCCGTCGGGGCGGCCGATCAGGCCCGTGAGCTCCTCGGCCCGGGCCCGTCCCGCGCCCCGCCGGGCCAGCCGCGGCGGCCGCACGTCCAGCACGGTCACGGCGGAGGGCACATGCCCGCCGCCCGGCTCGCGCAGCACCGCCCGGTCGCCGACGCGCAGCGGCAGGGCCCGCTCCAGGGTCAGCCGGGCGGTGTCCTTCCCCAGTGGACGGACCGTCACCGGGACGGCGGCCGTACCGATGTGCAGGGTGACCGTGCGGGGGAGGTCGTCGACGGGCTCGCCCACGACCCGGACGTCGGCGAGATCGGTCGGCAGCCACCGCTCCGGGGTCAGCAGCACCTGCCCGCGCCGCAGGAGGCCCTCCGGGGCGCCGTGCACGTTGACGGCCACCCGCGCGACGCCGCTGACGGCGGACCGGTCCTCGTGCAGGCACTGCAGTCCGCGCACCCGCAGCGTCGCCGAGCCGTCCCCCGTCACCAGCCGGTCGCCCACCCGCAGGGTGCCCGAGCCGAGGGTGCCGGTGACGACCGTGCCGTGGCCGCGCACCGAGAAGGCCCGGTCCAGCCACAGCCGCACGTCGGCGTCGGCGGGCGGCACGGGCAGTGTGTCCGCCAGGCGGCCCAGTGCGGCGCGCAGTTCGTCGAGCCCGGCCCCGGTCACCGCGCTGACCGCGACGGACGGCACGGTGCCGAGCGAGGTGGCGGCCAGCCGCTCGACGGCGTCGGCGCGCACGGGCTCGGGGTCCGCCAGGTCGCTCCGGGTCACCGCGAGCACGGCGTGCCGTACGCCGAGCGCGTCGAGGATCTCCAGGTGCTCCTGGGACTGGGGCTGCCAGCCCTGGTCGGCGGCGACCACGAACAGCACCGCGGGCACGGGGCCGACCCCGGCGAGCATGGTCGCGACGAACCTCTCGTGGCCCGGCACGTCCACGAAGGCCAGGTGCTCCCCGTCCGGCCCCAGCCTGGTCCACACGAATCCGAGGTCGAGGGTCAGCCCCCTGCGCCGCTCCTCCTCGTACCGGTCGGGCTCCATCCCGGTCAGGGCCCGTACGAGGGCGGACTTGCCGTGGTCGACGTGCCCGGCGGTGGCCAGGACCCGCATGACTGCTACCTTCCCCCGGCCGCGCGCACCGCGCCGGCCAGTCGCTCGTCGTCGTCGGCCGGCACCGCCCGCAGGTCGAGCAGGCACCGTCCCGCCTCGACACGTCCCATGACGGGGGCCGGCCCGGTGCGCAGCGCGGCCGCGTACCGCTCCGGCAGGGACAGCGCGGCGCTGGGCAGTCCCACGCCGGGGGCGCCGCCGCCGCCGACGGTCGCGACGCTGTCGACGGCGCGGGCGTCGACGCCGTCGGCGCGCAGCGCGGAGGCGAGCCGGGCGGCGCGGCGCATCAGCTGCTCCGGGTCGGCGGCGAGGGCCGTCGCGGTCGGTGTCGGGGGGCCGGTGAGGGTGGCCTCCAGCGCGGCCAGGGTCAGTTTGTCGACGCGCAGGGCACGGGCCAGCGGATGCCGGGAGACGGACCGCACCAGCCGCTGCTCTCCGAGGAGCAGACCGCACTGTGGTCCGCCGAGCAGTTTGTCACCGCTCGCGGTGACCAGGGACGCACCGGCCCGCAACTGGGTCTCGGCGTCGGGCTCGTCGGGCAGCAGCGGGTGGGGGGCGAGCAGCCCGGAGCCGATGTCGACGACGACCGGGACGCCCAGCGCCGCCAGTTCGGAGGTCCCGGCGCTGCGGGCGAAGCCGGTGATGAGGAAGTTGGAGGGGTGGACCTTGAGGACGAACGCCGTGTCGGGGCCGATCGCGGCGGCGTAGTCGGCGGCGGTGGTGCGGTTGGTGGTGCCGACCTCGCGCAGCCGGGCGCCGGTGGAGACCAGCAGGTCCGGCAGGCGGAAGCCGTCACCGATCTCGACCATCTCGCCGCGGCTGATGAGGATCTCCCGGCCGGCGGCGAGCGCGGTGGCGACGAGGACGAGCGCGGCGGCGCCGTTGTTGACGACGTGCGCGGCCTCCGCCGACGGCACCCGGCCGGCCAGGGCAGCGAGGGCGGTGCGGCCGCGGCGGGCCCGGACCCCGGTGTTCAGGTCCAGCTCGACATCCGTGAAGCCGGCGGCCTGCCGCACCGCCTGGCGGGCTGCGGCGGACAGCGGCGCCCGGCCGAGGTTGGTGTGCAGCAGCACCCCGGTGGCGTTGATCACCGCGTGTAGTCCGCCGGCGGTGCGCGGCAGCAGGGCGAGCGCCGTGTCCGCGACCCGCTCGGGCGGGAGGGCGCCGGTGCGCGCCTGCTCCTGCGCCTGCCGCACCGCCGTCTTCACCGCGTCGGGTCCGAGCCGGCGCGCCGCGTCCACCAGACGCGGATCGCCGAGCAGGACGTCGGTACGGGGGATGCGGCGCCGGACGTCGGCAGGGCTCCGTCCGCGGTCCGCGCCGCCGCCACCGGTCACGGCCGCCTCGGCCTCACCGGTCCGCTCCGGTGTGACCCGCTGCTCCACGAGGACCTCCTTCCGGGCCCGCCTCCCGGTTCTGTGCAGGAGGGCCATCGTCTCGCAGGGTCCGCGGCCGACGGCACGACACGCCGAGCGGCGGAACGTCTCCAGCGCACGTCTTTCCGCACGTCACCAGGACATTCACCGTTTCCCGTACCCGGTCGGACCGGTCGCGGTCTCCTCGCCGGTGCCGGGGCGGCGGCGCCGTCGGCGGGGCGCTCCGCTCCGCCAAGCGGTCTCGGGCGGGCCGGTGCGGTCACCGGGTTCCCGGCCCACCGGGCGGACGCACTCGCGCGTCGGGGCCGGCTCCCCGGAGCCCGGCGGTGGCGCTCCGCGCACTTTTGAGCCCGAAGCACATCCTCGCCGTACACCGCCTCCCGGACAACCGGGCCCCGCCCGGCCGGGACCTCGCCGCCGTGCGGCCGTCCGGCACCCCGGATCCTTCCAGCACCCCGGGCCCTCTCGCCCTCCGGGCGCCCGGGTCCTTCCGGCGCGCCGGTCAGCCGGCGCGCCGGAAGAGGGTGGCGGGGCCGATCGCTCCGGGGCCGAACTTGTCGCGGATGCGGTCCATGGCCTCCTCGGCGACCAGGCGGGACTCGCGGGCATGGTCCAGACTGATCTGCTGCGCCACCTGGTCGGCGTCGACGAGGTCCTCGCCCTTGAGGACGAGCCCGGTCAGCCGGCCGCGCTGGAGGCCGGCGGCGTCCATCAGCCGGTAGGCCAGGGCGCGCAGGTCCTCGTCGTGAGCGGACGGCTCGGGCAGGCGCCGGGTGGTGTCCCACGCCGCTCCGCCGGCGAACTTCAGCACCAGGGTGAGCGCGCGGGCGGCCTGGCCGCGCCGGCGCAGCAGCAGGCCCAGCTGGACGACCAGGTCGAGCAGTGCCGCCCGGACCTCGGCGCCCTCGAGGGCGTGCCGGGGGAAGGCGTAGCGCACGGCTGCCGTGACGGGCAGGGCGCGCGGGACGACGGGGCGCGGGTCGATGCCGCGCGCCCGGTCGGCGGCCAGCCGTCCCGCCCTGCCTCCCAGCAGGCGCTGCACGGTGGCCGGCGGCGTGGCGGCGAGCAGGCCCACCCGGTGGACGCCGAACTCGCGCAGCACCTCGGCCTGACGGGGGCCGATGCCGTGGAGTGCCTCGACCGGCAGCGGGCCCAGCCAGTCGGCGACCTCGCCGGGGCCGACCGCGAGGACACCGCCGGGGAGCCCGACCTGGGCGGAGGCGGTGGCCGCGACCGTGATCGACGGGCCGATGCCGACGCGCACGTCGACGCCCAGGCGGGAGATCGTGCGGATCCGCAGCACCTCGCCCAGGCGGCGGGCCTGCACGCCGTGGTAGCGCAGCGCGCCCTTCAGCTCGACCAGGGCCGCGGACGGAGGCAGCGCCTGCACGACCGGGGACAGTCCGGCCAGCTGCTCCAGGACCTGCCGGTAAAGGTCTTCCGGCAGGCGGTCGGGGCAGCGCACGTGCATCACCGTCGACATCTCCGGCGCCTGTGTCTGCGACGTCATGACCCTCACCTCCCGACCCCACTCTATCGAACGTAAATTCGAACACGCGAGGAGCGCACCGCCGGATCATGGATCTAGAATCAAAAATGTGTTCGATGACCTGCCGCCCGATCTGGACCGCCTGCACACCCTGCGGGTGTGGCACGCCATGTGGCTGGCGCGTATCGACCGCAAGATCGCGGCGATCAAGGAGCGGCAGGCCGAGGAGGAGCGGGGCCGCCGCCTGCGGCCCCCGCCGCCGGAGTGGCTCGTGGAACTCGGCATCGGCAGCGGACGCCGGCCGCTGCAGGTCCACACCGGCGACTGCCATCTGGCCGGTGAACGGCGCCGCCCCGTCAGCCGCGACGAGGCGCGCAGACTCCTCGCCACGGGCCTGACCGCGTGCGGCCACTGCCGGCCCGACGCCCGGCTGAGCATCCTGGACTTAGAAGCCCGGGCGGAAGGGGAAGGCCGCGTGCCGGGCGCCCCTTCCGTCCCGGGGCTTCCACGGATTCTGTTCGGAGCCCTCCCGGGCCGGGGTGTCGCGGAGGATCCGGCGGCGCGCGCGGTCCGCGCCCGGAGGCGGCACCGGCCCTGGGACGTGGTGCGGAGGGCGCGGCGGTTCCGCCGTGGCCCTCTTCACCGGCCCCCCGGTGTACCGGCGCGGCACCTCGTCACGGCCCTCGCCCTCACCCCCGGCCCGGCCGGGCACCGGCACGGGATCAGCCCGGCGTGTCCACGGCGCAGCCCCCGCTCCCCGGCCGGGTGGGCGTCGGCTCGCCGGGCGGGCCGGGGATCGGCGGGCGACCGGGGGAGAATGCCGGCCCGGCGCCCCGCGCCCCCTCCGTGCCCGGCACGCTCCACCGGAGGCAGAGCCCGAGCAGCCGCGTCGGCACCAGCGCGCGCCCCCTGCCATGCAGCAGCCCCAGGACGACGGCGGCGGCCACGGCGATCAGATGCTCACGACCGGCCAGATTGGGCTTGAGGACCGATTCCGCCACCATCGAGCCGCCGGTGAGCGTGAAGACGACGGGGGCCCGCCGGACGATCGAGAGATAGGTGAACAGGCCCACCACCGCGGCGGAAGGCCCCGTGTCGAGCACCTGGCCGATCTCGGGCGGCAGGCCCAGCCCCCACCGGCCCGGACCCAGGGCGATCATCATCCGGACCGTGAGCGTGCCCGCCAGCGTGGTCGCGTAGGCGATCACCAGCGTCCGGGCCCGGCCGAGCGTGAGTTCGGCCAGCGCGAACGCCAGGAAGAGCTGGGTGATGCCCGCCCACACCGGCAGGTCGAGCGCGGGGACGTACAGCGACACCGGGGTGCGCAGCAGGGCCAGCCACAGCGGCAGGTCCGCCGTCACCCCGCCGAGGAGCCGGACCGCCACCCCACCGGCGGGCCGCTGGGCGATCGCGTGGAAGAAGATGACGCCGAACGAGGCCAGGAACGCCAGGAACAGCCCGCCGAGGCCGCGCCGCAGCAGCCGCCGCACCGGGTCGACCACGATCCCGTGCCACTCGCCGCGCAGGGTGCGGCACCCGAACGTACGAAGAAGCGGTTGTCCCGGAAGGCCGACGTCTGGCGCTACACCTGGGATGCCGAAGGACGTCTGACCTCGTGCACGACGCCCGACG
>NZ_JBSFNN010000054.1:0-46831 GCF_053587115.1 Streptomyces sp. NPDC003697 | reverse complement strand
CGGTAGTAACGGCGCAGCTGCGCCGTTACTACCGTCCGCTCGCCCGTTCGTGCCTGACTGACCACCGGTAGGAGAGAGCCGGGCGAGCGCGCTCAGGATGATCGATGCGGTACCCAGGCCTCCGGTGACCCTCCGCGACGACGTGGGTTCTGTCATGTCGGGCCGACGAGGGTGCCTGCTCAGTGCGGAGCTACCCGGTGTGGCGAGGCTGGTTGACTTCTCCTCGTCGAGCACGGGGATCGGGAACGACGCGGTCTTGCCGGACCCGATGCCGGCCGGGTCGGCGTCATGAGCGCCTTTCGGGTAAGTCGGTTAGGACCGCCGGGTACGCAACACCGCGACAACCGGCGAAGACGCCATGATGATCAGCGCTTACAACAACGCCCACCTCGGACATCGCTACCCACCCGGTCCATACCGGATCCCGGCCGCGGGGCACGGGGACGCGGGCGCCCGGTGACGCAGGCGGCCGAAGGTGCCTGTCCGACGGTTGCCTGCCCCGCCCCGCCGGGTGCCGGCGTCGGAAGGGCGCAAGGCTAGGATCGCTCCGTATGCGCGATTGTCATGCCGAAGTCACGGGGGCGGAGGTACGGAGCATGGGCGTACGCGGTGCGGGCGCGGGCCAGGAGGCCGGTGCCGATGTCAGAGTGTGCAGTCAGGACCTCACCAAACTGGCTGACGACCTCGACGACATGCGGATCCTGCTGGACAAGCAGGTCAGGCGGATGGATGCGATCGTCCACCGCATCGAGGCGGGCTGGCGAGGACCCGCGGCGACGGCGTACCGCGGTTTCCACCGGGCGGCGGCCGAGGACTCTGTGCGCATCCGTGAGGTGATCCGGCACCTTGAGCAGGCCGTACGCCGGAGCCGGAACGGCTTCACGGATCGGGAGCTGGAAGTGATGGCGCAACTTCGCGGGATCCCGGTGGACATCGACAGCGAGGTCGACAAGCTGTCCACACCGAGTCCGGAGACGACCGGGCCCGTCGCTCCGCGCAGCAGCCTCGACTCTTTCTGAGCATCCCTCCGATGCCCTTGCCGCAACCGCGACGACACCTGTGGAACGGGGAATCCATGCCGACCGGCAGCGCGGACGACGAGCACATCACCGTCTCCTTCGCCACCCTCCGCGAGCTCACCGCCGAACTGGAGGACATCCTCAAGAGGCTCAACGACAGTCTGGACGACCTTCACGACCGGGTCGTGCCGGTCGTGCTGTCCTGGAAGGGCGAGGCCCGCGAGGTCTTCGTCGACAAACTCGACGAATGGGACCGCTCGGCCCAGGAACTCCAGGCGGCCCAGAAGTGGCTGCACGAGTGCGTGACCGTGAGCCACGTCAACTACGCGGCGGCGCACCAGGCCGTGCTGCGCGGCTGGGGGGCCGGCTGATGGGGACGCCGCCGCCGGGCCGGAGCGGCACCATCGACGTCAAGCCGACCGACCTCCACCGTGTCTCCGCCGGTGTGGCCAGTCAGCAGACAGTGATGGACAAAGGCGCCAGGAGCCTGCTCGACGACCTGCACCAGTACCCGGACGCCGGCGGCTACGGCACCTCGCCCCAGGCGTTGGCGACGTCGTACGTCAAGGTGGGCAACCGCTTCCTCGAGGTATGGGCCAAGAGCGTCGTCAGTATCGGGGGTGCGGCAGTCGGTTTCACTTCGACGGCCAATGCCTACGCGAAGGCAGAGGCCGCCAACGACCCCGCGGGGAAGGCCAAGCCGGTCCTCCAGCCGTTGCCGAAGGTCATCGAGAAGCCACCCGTCTACGGCCCGGTGCCGAATCTGAAGTGGGGCGACGACGACGGCGGCGACGACTTCGTCCGCGGGCTTCTGGAGTGGGTACCCGAGCCCCTCCGGGACGTGCTGAGACCGGTGGTGAAGCATGCCTTCCGGATGGGCAAGGTCGCCGAGGTCTATCCGTTTCCACAGCAGCACTACCTGGACTCGCTGTCCAAAGCGTGGATGGCGACGACCACATCGCTCTCCACGGCGGAGAGCGGGCTGACCGGGAATGTCAGCAGCATCACGCAGCAGTCCCACAGCGAGTGGTACGACGCGATGCGCCAGTTCTGCAGTTCGCTGTGGGGCACGACGGCGTGGGGCACGAGCCGCGAGAACCACGACTGGAAACACGACAGGTCGTCCTCGCAGACCGCCAATCATCCCGTGATGACCGTGCTGTTCGACACGGCCCGGAAGGTCAGCGATCTCCTCTACGAATTCGCCGAGGCGGCCGTCTACCTCAACCGCGAGGTGTGGGACGTCTATGTAAAGGCCGTGCGCGACGCGATACCCCAGGTCGAGGTCGACCTCAAGGACGGCGTCGGCATGGACGACGTCAAGGGCCTGCTCAAGGGCGTGACCAAGGGTCTCGCCAAGGGTGCGAGCCAGTTGGGCGAGGGCATCGTTCTCAACATGGACACCGCCAGACTGAACGCGATCGTCACCGAGTACAACCGCCGGGTCCACGCGCTCGTGCCGCAACTCGACGCGCTGATGGGCGCGTTGGACGAGGCCTATCTGAGCGCGCCGAAGTTCGAAGCCCAGGAGGCGCGGGCGGAGGGATTCGGGATGAGATCCCTGGAGGATTTCAAGGACTCACAGGTCTGGCTGAAGATCGACTCGGCCGGGATGTACGACCTCGACCTCGCCGCCAACGAGTACCTGGAGAACGGCCACACCCTGGACAAGCACGTCGGCAAGACGGACGAGCAGTTGGCGCAGCGCTTGCGCGACCAGCAGACGAACGGGCCGACCCAGGCCTGGCCGTACGGCAAACCGTTCCCCGGGGCTGCTTCGTCCTTCCCGAACTACCGGCGCGCGGAGGAGCTGACGGAGTACAACCTCAACCAGAACAAGGCCGCCATCGACGCTTGGATCAAGGGCCCGCCGCCGCCGGCAGAGGGCAAGGTCGAGAAGTTCCTCTCGACCGCGCCGGACGGCGAGACCAGCGGCCGCAGCGTTTTCAAGCAGCCGGTGAACCCGAGTGACCCGAAGTCCGGGTACAAAGAGGGCGGGTTGGATGCCAGGGCCTATGACGTCACTGGCATCGACACGCGTATCAGGTACGACAGCAGCCGCAACCCGCCCTTCACGGTCATGACGTCGATGCCCTACAAGCCCTAGCCCGCTGAGGAAGGCCCGCACCACATGTCCACCGACCAGACGTCCTGGGACGCCGCAGTACGCCACCTGTACAGGGACGCGGCCGCGTACATCGCCACCGGCCCGCGCCGCCACGAGGACTGGACGGTGGACGCCCTCGCGCTGATGGAGCGGGCCGTGCCGGACCCCCGCGGGTGGGCCCGGATCGATGATGCGGAGGAGGCCCCCGAACGCGTGGGGAACCCCACGTGGCCCTTCGCCGCCCACCCCCCGGAGTACGTCGGTCCGCGCCTCAGGGAGATCGACCGGGACAGTGCCGAGAACCTGCTCCTGGCCCTCACCGAAGGCGGCTGCACTCTGGCCAACCTTCAGTACTTCGACGAGTCCCCGAACGAACTACGGGCGATGGCACGCACGGTCCTCGAGCGGTACGGGGACGAGGCCGTCTACCGCACCAACGTCAGCAAGACCGGCAGCGCGCCCGGCACACTCGACTTCACACTGGAGAGCCTGGGGTACAACCCGATGAGCGTCTTCACCGAGGATTGCGGCCTGGTCGTCGTCTCGGACACCGAGGTCGGCCTGTTCTGGAACTTCAACGACCTGTGACCCGGCTGCCGACCCCGCACGAGCGCAGCCTTCGGCCAGGTCGTTTGAGAGGATGTCTCCCGTGCTGACCCGTTCCGCCTCCTACCCCGACCGGGAGACCGCCCACTGGGCCACCCAGCAGGTGGTGACCGCCAACGAGCAGGTCGTCCACCGCTGGCTCGCCCAGGGCACCCGGGCCCGCCTCACCATCGAGGCCGCCTGGCCCTCCCGAGAGGAGTCCGTGGGCAGGGTGCAACTGGAGGCCGACCTACTGGCCGGGCGGGGGCCCGTCGACGTCCGCGCGGCGCGCGTGGTGCTGCGCCGCGAGCCGTCGAGCCCACATGGTTTCGTCGTCCACACGACCGTCCCGTTCTACCTGTAGGGCTGCCCGCACATGTCCATGAAGCCACTCGAATACGACCGCCGGTACGGCGAGCTGGACCAGGTGATGCGTGCCTACCTGGGGCAGCCGGCCGACGACACCCCGCAGCGGCGCAGCCACGCGCTGGACGCCTACCTCCGTCACACCTGGCACACCCGCCCCTGGGCCATCGCGGAGGCGGAACGCCAGTTGCGCGAGTACAGCCGCAATCCGCCGGGCCGCATCCGGCTCGGGCTGGGCGAGTTCTACGCCATCCCGGACACCGGGATGGCCGAGTCGGAGATCGGCGGCTGGCTGGTGGTGCTGGCCGACCACCTGAGGAAGAGCATCGAGGAAGGCGACGTCCCGGAACCGTCGATCCCGCAGACGCACTGGGCGTGGCACGCCCGCTTCCCGGAGACCGCGCAGCTGCTCGGCGGCTGGTTCTCGCAGGACATCATGGACGAGTTCCCCGACCACGAAGCCGCTGTCGCCGACTACGCCGCCACCACCGACCCCCACCTGGTCGCACGCCTCGTGGGCGAACTCCACGAGCTGCTCGCCCTCCCCCTGGACGAGGGGGACTACGCCCTGGCGGCCGCCGAACTCGGCATGGAGGTCGCCCCACCCGAGCCGTTCTCCTACGGCGCCTGGTTCCAGTCGCTGGCGACAGGGCTGTCCAGCACCTGACCCGGGCCTCGAGGCCGCCATCCAGCTCCCCTTTGGCGTCCTTGATGCGACCGGTGTCCTTGTTCGAGGAGGCGGTCGGGAATTTTCCACCGCGGACGCACATGAGGGAAAGCGTCGGGGAACAGCAGTAACCAGCCCTCGCTGTCCCACGCGGCGAGCGCGACGGCCGTCGGGAACTCCTTGCACTGGCGCGGGAACTCGGCGGTCAGTGTCTTGGTCGCGAGCGAGCCATCGGAGCCCTCCGCACGGCCGGAGTGGAAAACATCGCGGCCGGCCTCCGCCGCAACGCCCGCGACCCCCGCCGCCCCCTCGCATTCCTCGGCCTCGGGTGATCACGAACCGGACGTCATGCGACTGCGCCGAAGCCCTGGGAGAACGGGGCTGACGATCCTGGGGCGGATGCTGGGTAGGGTGAGTCGCTGAGCGTTTTCCGTCTTCACTCTGAGCCGGCCAGGCGGGGGTGAGGCCGGCCTCGACGCGACTGATGATCCGGCTGGTCGAGCACCGCAGTTCGCGGGAAGCTTGCGAGACTTGAGGGTCGCGACGGCCTGCTCGACGAGTGTCCGGATCTCGCCTGAGGCCGGTTGACCGTCCTTCCGACGCGAAGCGGGTCTCCCACGTCCGTCGTGGCGGTCCGTTGGGACGGGCGGACCATCGGTGCCGCCGGACCACCAGCGGCCGTCCGACCGCGGGAAACTCCGTGGCTCGGTGCTCGTGTCTTCCGTACTGTCGGTGCGGCATCGCGCGCTGTCTCGAAGGGGCAGTGCGCTTCCGTGACAGGTGAGAGGGGAGCCCGGCCATGCGCGACCGCGTCGCCGTCGTCGTCCCCCTGTCGCGGTCCGAGGTGATCCTGGTGTCCTCGTCCGCCCGGTGCCCGCTGCGCGGCCGGCACCGGAGGCCCGTGACGAGGATCTGAGCCTCAGCCTTCTCGCGCCTAGCGCCCGTCGACCGGCTCACGCCGGCGGGTTCGGTGCGGCTTCGTCCGGGGAATCGCGCCGTCCTTTTTCCGGATCTCCGGATCTCCGGATCTCCGGATCACATGATCACCGAAAGGCCACGGGCCATGCGCAACGACGCGACCCGCCACGTCATCGACCCCCTCGCCGCCGTCCGCAACCTCGGCATCCTCGCTCACGTCGACGCGGGCAAGACCACCGTCACCGAACGGATCCTGTACGCGACCGGCGGCACACACAAGCGGGGCGAGGTGCACGACGGCACCACCGTCACCGACTTCGACCCGCAGGAGCGCGAGCGGGGCATCACCATCTTCTCCGCCGCGGTGAGCTGTGACTGGGACGGGCATCGGATCAACCTGATCGACACCCCGGGGCACGTCGACTTCGCGGACGAGGTCGAGCGGTCCCTGCGCGTGCTCGACGGGGCGGTCGCCGTGTTCGACGCCGTCGCCGGCGTGGAACCGCAGAGCGAGTCGGTGTGGCGGCAGGCCGACCGGCACGGCGTGCCGCGCATCGCGTACGTCAACAAGATGGACCGAGCCGGTGCCGACCTCGACGCGGCCGTCGCGTCCATCCGGGAGCGGCTGCATCCGGCCCCGATGGTCGTGCAGATGCCCATCGGGGCGGAGGAGGGTTTCACCGGTGTGGTCGACCTCGTGCGCCTGCACGCCGTCGTCCGGGCCGACGGCGGTGACGCCGAGCGGGTCGGTCCGGTGCCGGACGGCCTGCGCGAGGAGGCGCTGCGGCGGCGGCGCGTCCTCGAAGAGGCGGTGGCGGAACGGCACCCGGCCGCGCTGGAGGAGTTCTGCGCGGGGGAAGGAGTCTCCGCGTCCACTCTCGTCTCCGCCCTGCGCGACCTGACCTCCACCGGCGACGGTGTGGTCGTCCTGTGCGGCTCCGCCTACCGCAACCGGGGCATCGAGCCGCTGCTCGACGCTGTCGTCGCCTATCTGCCGTCGCCGCTGGACGTGCCGCCGGTACGTGGTGTGCGGGATGCGGTCGAGCAGGAGCGGGGGGCCGACCCGGCCGCACCGTTCGCGGCGCTGGCGTTCAAGGTGCACGCGACCGCCACCGGACGGCTGACCTACCTGCGGGTGTACTCGGGCTCGATCGAGAAGGGAGACACGGTGTGGGACGCCAACGCACGACGTACCGAGCGCATCGGACGGATCCTGCGCGTGCAGGCAGACCACCGCACGCCCCTCGACCGGGCCGTGGCCGGGGACATCGTCGCCGTGGTCGGACTCAAGTCCGCCCGCGCCGGTTCCACGCTGTGCGCTCCGGACGCTCCGCTCGTCCTCGAACCGCCGGTCACCGCCGAGCCGGTCGTCTCCGTGGCCGTCGAGGCGCGCCGGAGCACGGACACCGGCCGGCTGGTGGCCGCGCTGGCCCGGCTGACCGAGGAGGACCCCTCGCTCGTCGTACGGACGGACCCCGAGACCGGTCAGACCGTGCTGTCGGGCTTGGGTGAGCTGCACTTGGAGGTCGCCGTGGAGAAGATCCGCCGTGACCACGGGCTCGACGTCGGTGTCGGCAGACCCGGGGTCGCTCTGCGCGAGACCGTCGTGCGGGGCGTGTCCGGCCATGTCTTCCGGCACGTCAAACAGGACGGCGGAGCGGGACAGTTCGCCCACGTCGTCCTCGACGTCGCGCCCCTGGACGACGGTGACGGCCACGGCGATTCGCCGGACTTCACCTTCCGTTCGGCCGTCGTCGGCGGGCGGGTGCCGCAGGAGTACGTCCGGGCGGTCGAGGCCGGCTGCCGGGACGCCCTCGCCGAAGGCCCGCTCGGCGCTCACCCCGTCACCGGGCTGTGCGTGACCCTGACCGACGGGGCGACGCACCCGAAGGACTCCTCGGACGCGGCGTTCCGCGCGGCGGGGCGGCTGGGCCTGCGTCAGGCGCTGCGTGCCTGTGCGATGGTGCTGCTGGAGCCGGTCGCGGAGGTCACGGTCACCGTGCCCGAGGACGCCGTGGGCAGTGTCCTCGGTGATCTGGCGGCACGCCGCGGCCGGGTCTCCGCGCAGGCCGTGCGTTCGGGCACCGCGGTGATCAGCGCCGTCGTGCCGCTGGCGGAGCTCTTCGGATACGCGACGCGCCTGCGCGGCCGTACCCGGGGCCGGGGCACCTTCACCACCCGGCCCGCGGGGTACGCGCGGGTTCCCGCCCACCTCACGGCCGGTTAGGGGCGGGCGGCCGGGCGCACCGTACGGCACGGGAGCCCGTCCGCCGGCCCTCGCGGCGGCCAGGGCCGCCGGCCCCTCCCGCACATCACGCGGGAGGGGCCGGCCGGACTCGGGCGGGGGACGCGCCGGCCCGGCTCACGGAGCCGGCGCCTCTCAGGCCGCCGACCCGCCGAACCGCATCGCCGTCACGGATACGACACCACCGTCGAAGGCACCGTCGACGTCCCCGACGTCGGCGCGCCCGTCTCGTTGATGACGTGCTCGTACTGGCCGTTGCCGCCGAGGGAGACCACCAGCAGGTCGTGGAACCTCACCCCGGGCCGGTTCGGGGCGGCGAAGCCGTGGTGCTGCACGATCGTCGGGTCGACGTTGTAGTAGCAGTAGCTGCCCAGGCCCCAGCCCTCGTGCTCGGTGACGGCGTCGCCGAGCTTGTAGGCGGCATAGCCCTTGACCGGGCCGTTCTGGATCGCGGCCTGGTTCGGGGCGTCGTACGCCTTCTCGTTCTGGAAGAAGATCGTGCGGCCGCGCTGGCCGTACCACTGCACGTCGTACTTGTTGAAGTGCTCCACGAACAGGCCCGTCGCCAGCACGTCGTCGCCGTTGACGACGATGCCGTAGTCGGCCCGGTTGGTCTCCCAGCCGACGCCCGTGCCGTGGTCGGCGCGCCAGACCCAGGTGTGGTCGACGATCGTGTGACGGCTGTTGACGACCATGCTCGTGGTCGCCTTGCCGGCGCCCGCGCCACCGATCCGGACGAACACGTCCTGCACGGTCGTCGGGTTGGCCGAGTGGTCCCGCGACGCGCCGGGCGGGCCGACCTCCAGCAGGGTCGCGGAGTTGACGGGGCCGGCGTCGATGAGGAAGCCGGCGAGCCGCACGCCGTCGACGTCGGCGACCTTCAGCGCCGTGACGCCGCCGTCCGGGACGATCGTGGCGTAGCCAAGGCCGAGGACGACGGTGTCGGCGCGGTCGACCTGGATCGGCTGGTCCACGTGGTAGACGCCCGGGGTGAGCAGGAGGTGCAGGCCCTGGGCGAGAGCCTGGTTGAGGGTGGCCGCGCTCACGCCGGGCCTGGCGACGTAGAACTGCGACAGCGGCAGCGAGGTGCCCCTCGGGGTGCCGTTGCCCCAGGTGACACCGCGTGCGTTCGTCCGCTTCTGCGGCAGGAAGACCCGGAACTCGCTGCCCTGGACGTACAGGAACGGCTTCTCGCGGGAGACGGGGGTGGTGTCGAGCGTGGTGTACGGCGGGTTGGGAAAGCTCTGCGCGGGGGCGCCCTCGACGCCGGAGAAGACCATGTTCCACACGCCGTTGAGCCAGCTGCCGATGGCGCTGTCGCGGGTGTACCACTGCTGCTGGGAGTACGGGCCGACCTGGCCGTCGACGCGGCTGTCGGCGATGTAGCCGCCGCTCGCCCAGCCGTAGCCGCTGGGTGCGAGGTCGAGGCCGCCGCGGACGTGCATGCGGCGGAAGGGGGCGGCCTGGGCGACGGCCCAGCGGTTGGTGCCGTTCGCGGGGACGAGGGCGAGGTTCTCCGCGCTGCGCCAGAAGTTCTGCGTGGCGTTGCCGTTGAACCAGCCCGCGTCGACCGTCACGTCACCGTTGATCGTCGTGTCGTCGGGGGAGAGGCCGAGTCCGGCGATGGAGGTGTAGAAGCCGAGCTGGGCGTTGAGGCCGTGGTAGGTGCCGGGCTTGAACAGCAGGGCCCACCGGCCGGTGCCGAACTGCGCCGACTCCTGCTGCCGGAACACCTCGTCCAGCCTGGCCTGGATGCCGGGCGTCGACGGGTCGAAGACGAGGACGTTGGGGCCGAGGTCGCCGCCGCCGGGCAGGGCGCGGGGCTTGGGGTGGGCCGGGCGGCGCTTTTTGTGGGCCGCGGCCGGCCCGCCCGCGGCGGACGCGGGCGGCGCGGCGAGTCCCGTCAGCACGGGCGCGGTCGCCGCGGCGGCGCCGAGCAGGGTGCGGCGGCCCAGCGGGGACTCGCGGCCGGGAGTGGGCGGTTGCGGGTCGGGGGCGTTCGGGGAGGCAGGGGGCATGGGGCGGCTCTCCTTGTTCAGGAAGTGAACGGCGTGGGGTGTGAGAGCGCTCTTTCGTCGCTGAATGCTTCATCTGCGTGAACGCAGCGTCAAGAGGTTGAACCGTAGTTCCTGCGGCGGTTCTTGCAGGGTCGTCAGATCGGAGGTGGGCGCCGGGCTGTGCGGTGGCCGCCGCGGCCGCGGTGGGCGGGTGCGTCGAGACCGAACCGTTGCATGGGTCGGCAACCGGCTTCTGCCGCAGGTCAGCAGGCGGCCGGCGACTGTGTGCGGGTGACTGTCGGGCGCCCACCACCGTCCCCCGCCGATTGGCCTTGCCGCATCCCTTGACGAGCCCCCGCCGCGCCGATTAACTCACGTCGTGAATTAAGTCATGAGGTGCTTCGGGAGTCGAACGGGTCGTCCGGGGACGTCATCCTGCCCACGCCCTCGCGGCAGCTCCGGACCGACGCCCGGAGAACCCCAGGCACCCGGACAACCCCGGAACTCCCGGAAAGGGACACCAGGAGCCATGCGCAGCATCCGAGCCGCGGCCGTAGGCGCCGTCACCCTGTCTCTCGCCCTGGCCGCCTCGGCATGCGGGGGCGGTTCGCCGACGGGCGGCGGGTCCAACGACTCGCCCAAGACGCTCACGTACTGGGCCTCCAACCAGGGTGCCAGTATCGAGGTCGACAAGAAGGTCCTCCAGCCCGAACTCGACAAGTTCGAGAAGCAGACCGGCATCAAGGTCAAGCTGGAGGTCGTCCCCTGGTCGGACCTGCTGAACCGGATCCTCACCGCCACCACCTCCGGTCAGGGCCCCGACGTCCTCAACATCGGCAACACCTGGAGCGCGTCCCTGCAGGCCACCGGCGCGCTGCTGCCCTGGGACGCGAAGAACTTCGGCAGGATCGGCGGCAGGGACCGCTTCGTCGACTCCGCGCTCGGCTCGACCGGCACCCCGGGCCAGGACCCCGCCGCGGTGCCGCTGTACTCGATGGCGTACGCCCTCTACTACAACAAGCAGATGTTCGCCGACGCCGGGCTGACCAAGCCCCCGGCCACCTGGGCCGAACTGGTCGCCGACGGGAAGAGGATCCAGGCGCAGGGCAAGCAGGTCCTCGGCGCCGAGGGGTCCAACCTCTCGGAGAACATCCACCACGTCTTCGTCTTCGCCAAGCAGCACGGGGCCGACTTCTTCACCGCCGACGGCAAGCCCGACTTCGCCAGTGACGGCGCGGTCGCCGCCGTCAAGCAGTACGTCGACCTGATGGCCAAGGACAAGACCATCCCGGCGGGCAACGCCGAGTACGCGCAGAACCAGTCCGTCAGCGACTTCGCCAAGGGCAGGACGGCCATGCTGCTGTGGCAGTCCGCCTCCGCGAACCTGAAGTCCCAGGGCATGAGCGAGGGCGCCTACGGCATCGCCCCCGTCCCCGTGCAGTCCGGCACACCGGGACCGGGCACCCGGGTCAACTCCATGGTCGCCGGCATCAACCTGGCCGTCTTCAGGAACACCGACAACATCGACGGTGCCACGAAGTTCGTGAAGTTCATGACCAGCGACGCCGAGCAGGTCGTCCTCAACAAGGCCTACAGCTCCATCCCGCCCGTGAAGTCCGCGCAGGCGGACCCCGCCTTCAACACCCCGGCCAACGCCGTCCTGAAGAGCACCCTCGCCAACAGCGCCGCCGCCCTGCCGCAGGTCGCCGACGAGTCCCAGTTCGAGACGGCGGTCGGCACGGCCGTCAAGGAACTGTTCGCCGACGCCGCGTCCGGACGCGCGGTGACCACCCGGTCGGTGAAGGCGAAGCTGGAGAAGGCCCAGCAGCAGATGCCGGCGAAGTGAGCACGGACACCGTCATGACGACCACTGCCACCCCTGCGGAGGCCGCCGGACCGACCGTGCGCAAGAGTTCCCCCGGTGCGGAGCGCGGCCCGCGCCGCACCGGGCGGATCCGGCGCGTCGGACTGCCGTACCTGCTGCTCCTGCCCGCCCTCCTCCTCGAACTCCTCGTCCACCTGGTGCCGATGGTGATCGGCATCGTCATGAGCTTCAGACAGCTCACGCGCTTCTTCCTCAACAACTGGGGAAGCGCGCCCTGGTCCGGCTTCGACAACTACCGCGTGGCGGTGGACGTCAACGAGCCCGTCGGCGAGGCGCTGCTCCACTCCTTCCTCGTCACGGTCGGCTTCACCGTGCTGTCGGTCGCCCTGTGCTGGCTGATCGGCACGGCCGCCGCGATCTGCATGCAGGACACCTTCCGCGGCCGCGGCCTGCTGCGCGCGCTGTTCCTGGTGCCGTACGCGCTGCCCGTGTACGCCGCGGTGATCACCTGGGTGTTCATGTTCCAGCACGACAACGGCCTGGTGAACCACGTGCTGCACGAACAGCTCCACCTCACCGACGAGCCCTCCTTCTGGCTCATCGGCGGCAACAGCTTCGCCGCGCTGCTCACCGTGTCGGTGTGGAAGGGCTGGCCGTTCGCCTTCCTCATCGTCATGGCCGGCCTGCAGAACATCCCGAAGGACCTGTACGAGGCGGCCGCCCTCGACGGCGCCGGCACCTGGCAGCAGATCCGCCGCATCACCCTGCCGTCGCTGCGCCCGGTCAACCAGGTGCTGGTCCTGGTGCTGTTCCTGTGGACGTTCAACGACTTCAACACGCCGTTCGTCCTGTTCGGCAAGGCCGCCCCCGAAGCGGCGGACCTCATCTCCGTCCACATCTACCAGGCATCCTTCGGGAGCTGGGACTTCGGCACCGGCTCCGCCATGTCCGTCCTGCTGCTGCTGTTCCTGCTCGTCGTGACGGGCGTGTACCTCCTGCTGACGTCCCGAGGAAGGAAGACGGCCGATGTCTAGCACCACCCGGGCGCTCCGTCTGCCGGACGCCGCCGAGGCCCCGCGCCGCTCACCCATGGCGCCGCCCCGGTCCTTCCTCTGGAGCCGGCGGATCGTCCTCACCCTGCTGACCGGCTTCGTCCTGCTGCCGGTCTACGTGATGGTCTCCAGCTCCCTGAAGCCGCTCGCGGACGTCACCGGCACGTTCCGCTGGCTGCCGAGCGAGCTGACGATCCGCCCGTACATCGACATCTGGTCGACCGTGCCGCTGGCGAAGTACTTCGTGAACTCGCTGATCGTGGCGGGCGCGGCGACCGTCTGCTCCGTCATCGTCGCGATCTTCGCCGCGTACGCCGTCAGCCGCTACGCCTTCCGCGGCAAGCGCGTCTTCACGGTCACGGTGCTGTCCACGCAGATGTTCCCCGGCATCCTGTTCCTGCTGCCGCTGTTCCTGCTCTACGTCAACATCGGCAACGCCACCGGCGTCGCGCTGTTCGGCTCGCGCGGCGGACTGATCCTGACGTACCTGACCTTCTCGCTGCCGTTCTCGATCTGGATGCTGATCGGGTACTTCGACTCGGTGCCGCGCGACCTGGACGAGGCCGCGCTGGTGGACGGCTGCGGCCCCCTCGGCGCCCTGTTCCGGGTGGTCGTGCCCGCCGCGGTCCCCGGCATCGTCGCCGTCGCCGTCTACGCCTTCATGACCGCCTGGGGCGAGGTGCTCTTCGCCTCCGTGATGACCAACGACACCACCCGCACGCTCGCCGTGGGCCTGCAGGGCTACTCCACGCAGTACGACGTGTACTGGAACCAGATCATGGCCGCGTCGCTCGTCGTGAGCGTGCCCGTGGTCGCCGGTTTCCTGCTGCTGCAGCGCTACCTCGTCGCCGGGCTCACCGCCGGAGCGGTGAAGTGACACCCCCCGTCCCCACCCCTGAGAGGCCTTACGTGTCCGACGCCATCGACCTCGCCGCTCTCCCGCACGACTTCCTGTGGGGTACGGCCACCTCGGCGTACCAGATCGAGGGAGCCGTCGCCGAGGACGGCCGCGCGCCGTCGATCTGGGACACCTTCTCCCACACCCCCGGGAAGATCGACCACGGCGACCACGGCGACGTCGCCTGCGACCACTACCACCGCTGGCGCGAGGACATCGGCCTGATGCGGCGACTGGGCACCAACGCCTACCGGATGTCCGTCGCCTGGCCACGGGTCGTACCGGGCGGCGACGGCCCGGTGAACGCCAAGGGCCTCGCCTTCTACGACGAGCTGACCGACGCCCTGCTGGAAGTGGGCATCACCCCGTCCGTCACCCTCTACCACTGGGACCTGCCGCAGGTGCTGCAGGACCGGGGCGGCTGGCCTGAGCGGGACACCGCCGAGCACTTCGCCGCCTACGTCTCCGTCGTCGCCGAGCGCCTCGGCGACCGCGTCACCCACTGGGCCACCCTCAACGAGCCCTCCTGCTCCGCCTGGATCGGGCACCTGGAGGGCAGGATGGCCCCCGGCCTGACCGACCTGACCGCCGCCGTCCGCGCCTCCTACCACCTGCTCCTCGGCCACGGCCTCGCCGTCCAGGCCGTCCGCGCCGCAGCACCGGACGCCAGGATCGGCGTCGTCAACAACCTGTCCACCGTCTTCCCCGCCACCGACCGCCCCGAGGACGTGGCGGCCGCCCGCCGCCAGGACGGCCACGTCAACCGCTGGTGGCTCGACCCGGTGCACGGCCGCGGCTTCCCGGCCGACATGCGCGAGGTCTACGGCGTCGAACTGCCCGAGCGGCCGCGCGACCTGGAGACCATCGCGGCACCACTGGACTGGCTCGGCCTGAACTACTACTTCCCGGCCACCGTGGCCGACGACCCCACTGGGCCGGCGCCCCACGCGCGTGCGGTGCGCCGCTCCGGCGTGCCGCGCACCGGCATGGACTGGGAGATCGACGCGAGCGGCATCGAGACCCTGCTGCTGCGCCTCACCGAGGAGTACGGCGCCCGGAAGATCTTCATCACGGAGAACGGCTCCGCCTTCCCCGACGTCGTGCGCCCCGACGGCACGGTCGACGACCCCGAGCGCCAGGACTACCTGGTGCGGCACCTGGCCGCCTGCGCGTCCGCCGTCCGCAAGGGGGCGCCCCTGGCCGGGTACTTCGCCTGGTCGCTGCTGGACAACTTCGAGTGGGCCTACGGCTACGACAAGCGCTTCGGCCTCGTCCACGTGGACTACGACACCCAGGTGCGCACGGTGAAGGGCAGCGGGCACCGGTATGCGGAGATCATCCGCGCACACCGGGACGGCGCCCGCAGGGCCGCCTGAGGGGTGTGTTGTGAGCGGTGGGCGCGGGGGCGGGGACCCGCGCCCACCGTGCGGTTCGTACCGCCGGGTGCCGGGTGCCGGGTGCCGGGCGGCGGGGGAGTGCGGGCGGAGTGGGCCGGCTGCCGGTGGAGAGGGGAACAGGACGAGGAGGACGAGGTCTCCGTCGATGTGCCGGCCGCCGGTTCACCTCATCGGGTGAGCTTCCCCGCGATGGGCACTCGCGGTGGACGCGGCCCGTTCGACGCGGTGACGGATGTTCCCGTTCGTCCGCATCGAGAAGGGGCGCTCATGACTGTGTACTTCCACCGCGATCCCGACGCCACGACGACCGGCCGGGACGGAGCGACGGGCTTCGCGCCTACCCATGCCGGCGACGAAGAGGCCGAGCGGCGGCGTCTTCACGAGGACGCCGGACGGGAGTACGGTCCGCCACCGCCCCCGGCCCGACCGGGCGTTCACCGGTTCACCCTGGTCCACGACGACCTCGACGCGGGCGGGTTCCGGGACGAGCGCTACGCGGCGCTGCGCGCACGCCCGCCGGAGGGCTGTGTACCGGCCGACCACGACTGCTTCGCCCTGGAGTGCGAACGGCCGGGCAGAACGCTCCTGGACGCGGTCGCCGGCACCGTCGCCGACATCCGCCGTGAGTACGGGATCGTGATGAACGGCCTCGGCATCGAGAAGCCCGACGAGTGGCTCGACGACGACGGAGGCGGCTGCGCGGCGCAGACCGTGGCACATCTGATGCTGTCGGCCGCTCACCGCGCCGCCCTGCTCGGCCACCGGCGCAAGGATCTGGTCCGTCTGCTCGACGCGGCGGGCGTCGAGTAGGGACGGGCTCGGACCCCCGCCGTCCGGCACGGCACAGGTGCCGTCGCGTCGCCGCACGGGGCATGCCGTGCGGTCTCCGCCGCTTGCCGCGGGTGTCGAGCGGTCGGTGCCTCCCTGAGCACGCCCTCGCACTTCGCCCACCCACCGGCCGCCACGGGCGCTTGGGGCGTCACGCTGCCCGCGCGCCCTCCAGGACCGCCTCCAGCACGACATCCTCCTCGGCGGGAGCCTGCTGGAGCAGCTTCCCCTCGGCGGGTGCGGCTTTCCGTCCGGCACCCTTCCCGGGGAGGCACGCCCGCCGCGCGGGTGCCTCTCGGAGCACGGACGGCGTCCGAGGCAACGCGCCCTGCACGGCAGCGTCCTGCGCGGCAGGGTCCTGCGCGGCGTTCCCCGTCCCGCCGGCGGGCACCGTCCGCGCCGGCCCCGCCGCGACGGCGGCGGACTCCGTCGCGGCAACGCCCCCGCTGACCGCCTGAGCGGCACGCGAGGTCCGCCACAGCCACAGGACGTCCCGGCCGAACGACCACACCAGCAGTCCCAGCGCCGACAGCACCACACCCAGAGCGGCCGCCTGCGGGAGCAGATCCGAGCCCGCCAGCAGCAGGCAGATGCCCTGGAGCGCGGCGACCGTCTTGCGGGCGGTGCTCGGCGGCAGCGGCGCGTTGAGCCAGGGCAGCACACGGGCCGCGGCGACGAAGACGTAGCGCATGCCGCCGATCAGCAGCACCCACGGGCCGAGAGCCGTCGACACGTGGACGCTGAGCACCAGGATCAGGAACGCGTCGACCTCCATGTCGAAGCGGGCGCCGAGCGGGGTGCAGGTGCCGGTGCGGCGGGCCACCTTGCCGTCGACCCCGTCGAGTACCAGGGCCACCGCCGTCAGGCCGACCAGCAGCGGCACCGGGGGAGAGCCGGCGAAGGAGTCCGCGACGAGCGCCGTCACACCACCGACGAGCGTGGCCCGGCCCAGGGTGACCCGGTTGGCGGGGCCGAAGGAGTACAGCCCCGACCGGTGCAGTGCCCGGGAGAGCACCGCCCAGGTGGCGAACGCGAAGACCAGGCCGGCCAGCCAGCCGGCCGGGCCCAGGTCGGCCGCCGTGCCGAGCAGGGCCAGCAGCAGGAGCTGCACGCCCGCTCCCACAGCGGTCTCCTGCTGGACCGGCCTCGCGTCGTAAGTGTTGTTCAGGGCCACCGCACACCCTCCGGCCGAGTGACAGAGTCGATCAACGCCGCGTACTGTGCGCGGCCTGTGCACACCTCTACGTGAGCAACATCCCGATCGTTCAGGAGGACGTCGATGAACCGATCCGCCCGCGCCTTCTGGCTCCGCTCGCCGGGCCACGGCGAGATACGCGACGTCACCCTGCCGGACCCGGCGGAGGACGAGGTGCTGGTGCGCACGCTGTGGTCCGGGGTGAGCCGGGGTACGGAGACCCTGGTGTTCCGCGGCGGTGTGCCGGTCAGTCAGCACACCGCGATGCGGGCGCCGTTCCAGGAGGGCGACTTCCCGGCGCCGGTGAAGTACGGCTACCTCAACGTCGGGATCGTCGAGGAGGGGCCGCGCGAACTGGCCGGGCGTACCGTCTTCTGCCTGTACCCGCACCAGACCCGGTACGTCGTCCCGGCGGGCGCCGTCACGCCGGTGCCGGAGCATGTGCCTGCCGGCCGGGCCGTCCTCGCGGGCACGGTGGAGACCGCGGTGAACGCCCTGTGGGACGCGGCACCGCTGGTCGGCGACCGTATCGCCGTGGTCGGCGGCGGCATGGTCGGCTGCTCGGTGGCGGCCCTGCTGGCCCGTTTCCCGGGTGTGCGCGTGCAGCTGGTCGACGCCGACCCCGCTCGCGCCGGGATCGCCAAGGCCCTCGGTGTCGGCTTCGCCGAGCCCGGGGACGCCCTCGGCGAGTGCGACCTCGTCGTGCACGCCAGCGCCACCGAGCAGGGCCTGGCCCGGTCCCTGGAACTGCTCGCCGCCGAGGGCACCGTCGTCGAGCTGAGCTGGTACGGCGACCGTCGCGTCGCCCTCCCGCTGGGCGAGGCGTTCCACTCACGGCGGCTGACGATCCGCAGCAGCCAGGTCGGCACCGTCTCCCCGGCCCGCTCCGGCCGCAGCTACGCCGACCGGCTCGCCGTCGCTCTCGACCTGCTCGCCGATCCGGCGCTGGACGCCCTGGTCACCGGGGAGTGCGCGTTCGAGGAACTGCCCGAGGTGATGCCGCGGCTCGCCTCCGGCGACCTGCCCGCCCTGTGCCTCCGGATCCGGTACGAGGACTGAGGCGACGGAGGCTCCGCGGGGCGATCGGGACGACCGGAGCGAGCGCCGCTGCGGACAGGAAGCCGGAGCGGCAGCCCGCACGACGGCCGGCGCGGCGGACGAGGGGACGGCCGGCTCGGGGTTCCGGGTCGGCCGCGTCGCCACGCTCCCGCCGAGACCGTTGAATCCGATACGACTGTTGAAACCGGGACGACAAGAGCGCCTGACCTGAGAGAAAAGGGTGGGACCGGCTGAACGCGGGGAAGCCTGGAGCCGTACTACCCGGCATCCCCCCGGCAGGGATCAGCAGGGGGACCAGACGCGCCGCACCTGGAGGGTCGTCCGTTGTTCAGTGTCACCGTCCGCGATCACATCATGATCGCCCACAGCTTCCACGGCGAGGTGTTCGGACCCGCGCAGCGGCTGCACGGAGCCACGTTCCTCGTGGACGCCACGTTCCGGCGCGAACAGCTGGACGACGACAACATCGTCGTCGACATCGGCCTGGCCACGCAGGAACTGGGCGCGGTCGTCAGCGAGCTGAACTACCGCAACCTCGACAACGAGCCGGACTTCGCCGGCGTCAACACCTCCACCGAGTTCCTGGCCAAGGTCGTCGCCGACCGGCTCGCCGAGCGGATCCACAAGGGCGCCCTGGGCGAGGGCGCCAAGGGCATCGCCGGCATCGGCGTCACGCTCCACGAGTCGCACGTCGCGTGGGCGAGTTACGAGCGTGCCCTGTGACCGACACGACCGTCGACCGGGCGCCGTCCCTGGCCTACGTGCCCGCGCAGCGCGCGGGCCTGGAGCAGTTCGGGATCATCCCCATGTCCCTGCGCACCGTGCACTTCGTCCTGCCGGGCGGCGTCGACGACCCGGCCAAGCCGAGCGGCGGCAACGCCTACGACCGGCGCGTCAGCCTGGACCTGCCCGGCTTCGGCTGGCAGGTCGCCGGGCACGCCGTGGGCGGCGACTGGCCCCTGCCGGACGCCGCCGCCCGAAGCGAACTCGCCCATACCCTCGGGCAGTTGCCGGACGGCGCCGTCGTCCTCCTGGACGGGCTGGTCGCCTGCGGCGTCCCCGAGGTCGTCCTCCCGGAGGCCGGGCGGCTGCGCCTGGCCGTCCTGGTCCACCTGCCCCTCGGCGACGAGACCGGACTGGACCCGGCCGTGGCCGCCGAGCTGGACGCCCGGGAGCGCACGGTCCTGCGGGCCGTCTCCGCGGTGATCGCCACCAGCGACTGGGCGGTGCGCCGCCTGGTCTCCCACCACGGCCTCGCCCCCGAACGCGTCCATGTCGCCGCGCCCGGCGCCGACATCGCGCCGCTCGCCCCGGGCACCGACGGCGTCTCCCGGCTGCTGTGCGTCGCCGCGGTCACCCCCCGCAAGGGGCAGCACCGGCTGGTGGAGGCGCTGGCCACGGTCACCGACCTGCCGTGGGAGTGCGTGTGCGTCGGGGCGCTGACCCAGGACCCCGCGTATGTCGACCGGCTGCGCGGCCTGATCCGCGAGCACGGCCTGCAGGACCGCATCCACCTCGTGGGACCGCGGGCCGGCGCCGAACTCGACGCCAGCTACGCGGCCGCGGACCTGATGGTCCTCGCCTCGTACGCGGAGACGTACGGCATGGCGATCACCGAGGCGCTCGCACGCGGTGTCCCGGTGCTGGCGACGGACGTCGGCGGCGTCTCCGAGGCCGTCGGGCGCGCCCCCGACGGCGGGGTGCCCGGCATCCTCGTGCCGCCGGAGGACCCGGCGGCGCTCGCCGCCGAACTGCGCGGCTGGTTCGGCGAGGCCGACGTGCGCCGCCGTCTGAAGGCCGCCGCCCGCGGCCGTCGCGCCGCCCTGGACGGCTGGGCGAGGACCGCGCGCAGCCTGGCCGGAGTCCTCGGCCGGCTCCCGGACGAACCGCGGAGGGCGGCATGAAGCAGACGACGACACCGGCCCAGGCCGCGCGGGGAGCCGAGGCCGCACCGGCCCCGGACGAGCGCACGGCCACGGGCCCGGCGCCCGCACCCGGGGCACACCCCGTCATCCCGGGCGCCGGTCCCGCCGCGCGCCCCGGGGAGCGCGCCACCGTGCGGCTCCGCGCGGACGACCCCGAGGAGCCGCCCCGGTACGCGCCCGAGTGGCTCCAGCTGCGGGAACCGGCCGACGCCGCCGCGCGGGCACAGGAGTTGCTCGACCCGCTGCGGGCCCGGCTCGCCGGCCGCCCGGACGGGCACGGCGGAACCGTCGTGCACGACCTGGGCTGCGGCACCGGTTCGATGGGCCGCTGGCTCGCGCCCCGGCTCGACGGCCCCCAGCACTGGATCCTCCACGACCGCGACCCCTACCTGCTGCACTTCGCCGCCGTCGCCTCCCCGCGCGCCGCCGCCGACGGCAGCCGGGTCACCGTCGAGACACGGCGCGGCGACGTCGCCCGGCTCACCCCGGACGCCCTGGACGGCGCGTCGCTGGTGACGGCGTCGGCCCTGCTGGACGTCCTCACCGAGGACGAGATCGACACCCTCGCCGCCGCCTGCGCGGGAGCGGGTTGCCCCGCCCTGCTGACGCTGTCGGTGGTCGGCCGCGTGGATCTCGCCCCGGCCGATCCGCTGGACGCCGACATCGCCGAGGCGTTCAACGCCCACCAGCGCCGCGGCGGCCTGCTCGGCCCCGACGCGGTCACCGCGGCCGGTGAGGCCTTCGCCCGGCACGGCGCGACCGTGCGGGTGCACCCGAGCGCCTGGCGGCTCGGCACCGACGAGCGCGACCTGACCGCGCAGTGGCTGCGCGGCTGGGTCGGCGCCGCCGTCGAACAGCGCCCCGCACTGAAGGAGCGCGCCGAACGGTACCTTGCCGACCGTCTGGCGGCCTGCGACGCGGGCGAGTTGGAGGCCACCGTCCACCACAGCGACCTGCTGGCGCTGCCGGGGCCTGTGGGCGGTGGCGCGTGAGTCTGGAGACGCTGGACGTCCGGACGGCCGCCCCGGCGGACGCGCTCCCCGGCCCGGGCGTGGCCGCCGCCAGGCAGGGCCGGGGGCCTCACACCCCGTTCACCCGGGCCGGCCTCCGCGCCCTGCGCACCCACGCCGGGACGGTCGCCGGTGTCGCCGTCCTCGGCGTACTGCTCTGGCACCTGGGCACCGGCGTCTTCCTGGACGGGCTGCGCCGGATCGACGTGCCGACGCTGGCCGCGGCGCTGGGAATCGGGCTGGTCACCACCGTCTTCAGCGCCTGGCGGTGGCAGTTGGTGGCCCGGGGCCTGCGCATCCGCCTGCCCCTCGGCGCGGCCGTCGCCGACTACTACCGTGCGCTGTTCCTCAACGCGGCACTGCCGGGCGGCGTGCTGGGCGACGTGCACCGGGCCGTGCGGCACGGGCGGAGCAGCGGCGACCTGGGACGCGGTGTACGGGCCGTGGTGCTCGAACGCGTCGCCGGGCAGCTCGCTCTGGCCGTCGCCGGGGCGGCGGTGCTGCTGACCCTGCCGTCCCCGGTGCGGGCCCAGGCGCGGCACCTCGCGCCGCCGGCCGGCCTGGCCGCCCTGGGCGCGCTCGCCGTCGTCCTCGCCCTGCGCATGAACGGGACGCCGTCGCGCCGTGGACGTGCCCTGCGCCGGACGCTCGGCGAGGCGCGGGAGGGGCTGCTGTCCCGCCGCAACGGGCCCGGCGTCGCGCTGTCGTCGGCCGTCGTGCTGACGGGACACGTCGCGATGTTCGTCGTCGCCGCCCACGTCACCGGATCCGCTGCCTCCGTCCCGGTGCTGCTGCCGCTCGCGGTGCTCGCGCTGCTCGCGATGGGGCTGCCGCTGAACGTGGGCGGTTTTGGGCCGCGTGAGGGCATCACCGCCTGGGCGTTCGGCGCCGCCGGGCTCGGCGCGGGCACCGGACTGGCCGTCGCGGTGGTGTACGGGGTGCTCAGCCTCGTGGCGAGCCTTCCCGGCCTGCTCGTCCTCGCCGCCCGCTGGTACGCCGGGCTGCGCGGGCGCGCTCCGCACCCCGGCGCCGCGACGGCCGCACCGGCAGGGGATGCGCCCGCCGATCCGGGGACGGGTCCGGGAGCACCGGGGGCACCCGCGGCAGCGACGGCCGCATCCGTCGGCGCGGGGGCACCCGCGGCAGCGACAGCCGTTGACCCGGGAGCACCTGACGCGGCGGCACCGGTTCCGCCGGCCGGCTCCGGGCACGGCTCTGCCGTGCTCGAATCACCGGCACCCGCAACGTCCGCCGGCTCCCTTCCGGGGGACCGGACGCCGCGTACCGAGTCCCGGACCCGCCCGCCGGCTCCGGAACCCGTCACCGCGTCCCGACTCCTCTACTCGCCCCGGCTGCCCGCCCCGCGCAGGGATCGGGCCGGCGTGTCCGGCGACGTGAGCAGCGAGAAATACGGGCCGAACGACGCGGCAAGGCTCGCGAGCAGTTTCTCTCCCTTTTCCGCCGAACCCAGGGAAGGACGGCCGATGACACCCGACTCGGTATAGGCGGACATTCCGGTGGTGAGCAGATGACGCCGATCGTCCGCGACGAAATCGGCGGACTCGTAACCGGCCCTGACACATTCGGGATGAGCGTGCAGAAGAATGGAGGTCTCGATTTCCCCCGCGTGCATGTCGGTGAGCAACGAGGTGCGCACACCGGCCCGTTCCCGGGCCGTCTCCCAGTCCTCCGCGGCCGGGAAGAGCGCCATCCGCTCGCCGCGCGCGGAGGCTTCCTGGACCACGTTGCCCAGTACGTAGTTCCCGCCGTGCCCGTTGACCAGCACCAGGGCGTCGACGCCCGAGCGGCGGAGCGATGCCGCGATGTCCCGTACCACCGCGTGAAGGGTCACGGAGGAGATGCTGACGGTCCCCGGCCAGGCGGCGTGCTCGTGCGAGCAGGAGATGGTCAGCGGCGGAAGGAGATGCACCGGGTGGGCGCCTGCGATCTCCCGTGCGACGGCGCAGGCGACCAGCGTGTCGGTCGCCAGCGGAAGGTACGAGCCGTGCTGTTCGAAACTCCCCACGGGCAGTACGGCGACCTGCCGTGACCGGCCCGCTCCCCGCGTCCGTACGTCCTCCGTGGTGTCCGCCGGCAACAGACCGTACGCCGCCGGCCGATTTCCCGAACCACTCATCGTTTCCCGGCCCTTCGTCTCTGCTTAGGATCCAGATCATGACAGAAAACCTCGGCGTACTCGGCACGAAGTCCCCACGGCGCACGGGTGTGGAACGCGTCGTGAATGCTCCCCTGCCCACCGTGTACGGCAAATTCCAGGCGGTCGGCTATCTCGACCACGACCGCGGTGACGAGCAAGTGGCGCTGGTCTACGGCGACATCGGCACGGAGGGCGTCCTCACCCGGCTGCACTCGGAATGCCTGACCGGCGACGCCTTCGGCTCCCAGCACTGCGAGTGCGGCGACCAGCTCGCCTCCGCCCTGCGCGCGGTCGCCGCCGAAGGCAGCGGCGTCGTCGTCTACTTGAGAGGGCATGAGGGCCGGGGCATAGGGCTGCTCGCCAAGCTGCGCGCGATGGCCCTGCAGGCGGAGGGCCTCGACACCGTCGAGGCCAACCTCGCCCTCGGCCTGCCGGTGGACGCCCGCGACTACGGGGTCGCCGCCGGGATCCTGCGCGACCTGGGCGTGCGATCGGTGCGCCTGATGTCCAACAACCCGCGCAAAGGCGAGGCGTTGGAGCAGCACGGTGTCCAGGTCGCCGAGCAGGTGCCGCTGTTGATCCCGCCGTGCGAGAGCAACATCACCTATCTGCGCACCAAGCGGGAGCGGCTCGACCACCACCTGCCCCACCTGGACGCGGTGGCGCACCTTTCGTGACGGCGGACCGGTACCCGGACGGGCGGACGGGCGGACGGAAGACCACGGACGTGGCCGACGGGGCGGGCCGGACTGACGAGACGGCCGGGACGGACGACGCGGACGGGCCGAGGCGTGGCCGGTGACCTCCTCCTCCGCTCCGGCCGCGTACGCTCCGGACGCGTCAGCCCGTCTCCGCGCCGGCCGGTCCGCGGCCGGCGTCCCGCGCCGGAGGGTCACCAGGTATGAGGGTGTCGGCCCCGCCGGACGCGGTCGTCATCGGTCTCAAAGAACTGCCCGAGCGGCCGGACGGGCTGACGCACCGCCATCTCGCAGCCGGGCGTGCCGGACCCCGCGTCTCCGGCATGATCCGCCGGACAGCCTCTGAGGGCGCCTGGGCCCGAGGTTCAGTCCAGGACCGCCTCGTGCAGCAGCCGCTTCAGCTCCGGGTAGATCCTCAGTGAGCTCCTCGGCCGGACCTGCGTCATGAACTGGAACGTCAGGTCGCGGCTCGGGTCGACCCAGAAGGTCGTGGTCGCGACGCCGCTCCAGCCGTACGTGCCGGGACCCGACGGGGCCTGCGTGCGGGCCGGGTCGACGACGACGGACACCCCGAGGCCGAACCCGACGCCGTCGTTGCCCGGCTCGTCGTGGGCAGGACGGCTGCCGAAGGAGCGCAGGTCCGCGCCGCCGGGCAGGTGGTTGCGCGTCATCAGGTGCACCGTCTCCGGGGCGAGCAGCCGGGTGCCGTCCAGCTCGCCGCGGCGGCGCAGCATCTCCATGAAGCGGTGGATGTCGTGCGCGCTCGCCGCCAGGCCGCCGCTGCCGGACAGGAAGCGGGGGCGGCCGCGCAGCAGCGGCAGGCCGGGGATCGGCTCGATGCCGCCGTCGCCGCTCTGCCCGTACAGCTCGGCCAGCCTGCCGGCCTGCTCGGCGCCGACGCAGAAACCGGCGTCGGTCATCCCGAGCGGCCGGAAGATCCGCTCGGCGAAGAAGACGTCCAGCCGTTGGCCGGACACCACCTCGACGACGCGGCCCAGGACGTTGCTGGCCACCGAGTAGTTCCACTGCGTGCCCGGGTCGAACTGCAGCGGCAGGCTCGCGTACACGTCGATCGTCTCGGCCAGGTCGGCGCCGGGTGGCACCGACGACTCCAGGCCCGCCCGCCGGTAGAGGGCGTCGACGGGGTGCGTGCGGTAGAACGCGAAGGTCAGGCCGGCGGTGTGGGTGAGCAGGTGCCGGATCAGGACGGGCCCGGCGGCCGGACGGGTGCGGACCTCGTCGCCGGACCCGCCGACGTACACGCGGGGCTCGGCGAAGACGGGGAGATGCCGCTCGAGCGGGTCGTCGAGGGACAGCCGGCCCTCCTCGGCCAGCAGCAGCACGGCGACCGCCGTGACCGGCTTGGTCATGGAGTAGATCCGCCACAGCGTGTCCGTCTCCACCGGCAGGCCCGCGGCCACGTCACGCCGCCCGTACGTGGTCAGGTGGGCGATCCGCCCGCCGCGCGCGACCGACACGACGAAACCGGGCAGACGCCCCTCGTCGACGAGGCCCGCGAGGTACCCGTCGAGGCGGTCGAGTCCCTTCGGGTCGAGCCCCGCCTCGCCCGGGCCCACGTCCTGCCGCAGCCGTGCCATGGCTTCTCCTCCGGTTCACGTCCCACGAGGACGCCTCCGGCATACCCCGGCCCGTACGCCCTCAGACCTCGGGACCACGCGCGCCCGCACCGGCGGCCCCCGGCCTCCATGATCGTCGCTCGCCGCCGGCGGCGGAACGGGATCCGCCGAAGTGGGGGGACTCCTTCGCGAAGCACCGGCCGGCAGGAGCGCGGAATGCGCGGCAGGACCGGCCGGTTGACCGGGATATGACACAGGACACGACGCACGACTCCGCGCAGGAAGCACTGCTCAGGCT
This sequence comes from Streptomyces sp. NPDC003697, assembly GCF_053587115.1. Taxonomy (NCBI): domain Bacteria; kingdom Bacillati; phylum Actinomycetota; class Actinomycetes; order Kitasatosporales; family Streptomycetaceae; genus Streptomyces; species Streptomyces sp. NPDC003697. The sequence continues at coordinate 21,007 of NZ_JBSFNN010000054.1, read as the reverse complement.
GCTCGCCGAGGGCCATGCCGGGGTGCTGGTCACCCTCAGGCGCGACGGGCGGCCGCAGCTGTCGAACGTCAGCCACGCCTACCGTCCCGAGGAGAGGACCATCCGGATCTCGGTCACCGACGACCGCGCCAAGACCCGCAATCTCCGCCGGGACCCGCGGGCCTCCTATCACGTGACGACCGCCGACCGCGGTGCCTACGCGGTGGCCGAGGGCACGGCCGACCTCTCACCGGTGGCCGCCGACCCGCACGACGACACCGTCGAGGAACTGGTGCGCCTGTACCGCGACGTCCTGGGCGAGCACCCCGACTGGGACGACTACCGCGCCGCGATGGTCCGCGAGCGCCGCCTGGTGGTGCGGCTGCGGGTGGAGCGGGTGTACGGCATCCCGAGGGCCACCGGCGCCCTGGGGGCCGGGTCCGGCACCTGACGACCGCCGGCCGGGGCCCGGGGCGGGCTCCGGCACCTGGTGTCCCGCCCCCGGGCCCCGTCCCGCCCCGGTCTCACCGGCGTGTTCCCGGCCACCGCCGGTGACCCGGCCGGACCGGCGGCGGTGGTGCAGGGCCCGTCCGGGCGGCCGCGCACACAGCGACGGGGAACGTCAGCCCAGCGCGCCGGTGCCGGCGCCGCTGCGGGCCTCGAGGGCGCGGAGCACCGCCACCATGTCCTCGCCGCCGTGCCCGAGGGACACCGTCTCCTCGAACAGGGCATGGCACACGTCGAGCAGCGGGGAGGCGAGGCGGGCCCTGCGGGCGGCCTCGGCGATCAGCCGGTTGTTCTTGAGGACGTCGAGCGCGGCCGCCTGCACCGAGAAGTCCCCGTCGAGCAGCTTCGGCGCCTTCATCCGGGAGACCGCGCTGGCCATCGGGCCGGCGCCGAGGACGTCGAGGAAGAGCCGCCGGTCCAGCCCCTGCCGCCCGGCGAAGTGGAAGGCCTCCGTCAGTCCGGTCACCTGCGTGATCAGGAAGATGTTGACGGACAGCTTCATCAGCAGCGCGTTCGGCACGGGTCCGCAGGGGAACGTCTCGTGGCACATCGGTGCGAGCAGCGCCCGCACGGCGTCCACGGCAGGCTCGTCGCCGGCCAGCATCGCCACCAGCCGCCCGTTCTCCGCCGGGACGCGGGAGCCGGAGACGGGTGCCTCGACATAGCTCCCGCCCGCCGCGCGGATGTCGGCCTCCAGGGCGTGGGAGTACTCGGGCGAGGTGGTGCCCATGTGGACGACGGTCCGGCCGGTGACGCGCCGGGCGAACTCCGGGGTGCCGCGGCCCAGCGTGGCCTCGACGGCGAACTCGTCGGCCAGCATGAGGATCACCGTGTCCGTCCGCGCGAACACCTCGCCGGGGTCCGCCGCCACCTCGGCTCCGGCCGTGCGCAGCGGACCGGCCCGGGCGGCCGTGCGGTTCCAGACCAGCAGGGGGGTGCCGGCGTGGGCCAGGCGCAGCGCCATGGGCTGCCCCATGACTCCGAGGCCGATGAATCCGACGTCCATGGCGGACCGCCCTCCGGGCCGGGACGGGCTCCATGACGGCGGCCGGGCCATGACGGCCGTCATGCTATGACGGCCGTCATAGTAGCGGGCTTCATGACCGTGGTCATAGGGTGGATGACCGCGGTCGGAGAAGAAGCGCGAGGACCGGCGTACGGCCGGTCGGCGCACGGCGTCGGGAGGTCGGCGATGGCGGGGCCCGAGCGGGGACCGCGCGAGCGGATGGTGTTCAGCGCCGCCCAGCTCATCCGGCGGGACGGGGTCGGGGCGACCGGAATGCGGGACGTCGCCGCCCACGCGGACGCGCCGCGCGGTTCGCTGCAGCACTACTTCCCGGGCGGCAAGGAGCAGTTGGTCAACGAGGCCGTCGCCTGGGCGGGCCGGTACGCGGGCCGGCGGGTCGAACGCTTCGTCGCCCGGCTGGCCGAGCCGACGCCGAGCGGGCTGTTCGCCGCGATGGTGCGGCAGTGGACCGAGGAGTACGAGACGGCGGGCTTCGCCTCCGGCTGCCCGGTCGCGGCGGCGACCGTGGACTGCGTGTCGGCGGCCGACTCCACGCGGGAGGCGGCGGCCGCCGCGTTCGCGGCCTGGCGGTCGCCGGTGGCCGAGGCCCTGACGGGGATGGGTGTGCCGGCGCAGCGGGCAGAGCCGCTCGCCACGCTGATGATCAGCGCCCTGGAGGGGGCGATCCTGATGGCCCGCGCCGAACGGGACACGCGCCCCCTGACCGCCGCCGCCGAGGAGCTCGGCCCGCTCCTCGACGCGGCCATGCCCCGGTCCTGACCCGGTCCTGACCGCCGGGGCCCACGGCCGGTGCCGTCGCGGGCGCGCCGACACGGGGCGGCCTCGCCCCGCCGGTCCTGCCCCGGCGGGCGGCCTCGCCCCGCCGGTCCTGCCCCGGGCGCCCGCTCCCCTCACCGCCGATCCCGTCCGGGCGCAGGGTCCGCCCCTCCGCCGGGCTCCGTCTCGCGCCGTCCCCGCCCCACCGCCGACCCCCGCCCCACCGCCGACCCCGCCCCGGCGGCGGTGGGGCGGGGCCGCGACGGCGGCGGGGGACGGCGCGTGGTGCGCGGCGCGGCGGGCGGTAGGCGCCGTCCGCCGGTCAGGCCGAGACCGTCTCCGGGTCCCGGGCCGGCCGGCGGTTCCGCTCGCCGAGGTCCGCGGTGGGGACGCGGTGGGTCTCGCGGGCCGAGAGCGCGGCGATCACCGGCGGGACGCACAGCGCCGCCGTGAACAGGGCCACCGCCGACCAGTCCGTGCCGTCGGGACCGGCGATCCCGGCGGCGAAGGTGACCGCGAACCCGGCCACCGCGAAACCGGTCTGCGTGCCGATCGCCACGCCCGACAGCCGGACCCGGGTGGAGAACATCTCGCCGTAGAAGGCCGGCCACACGCCGTTCGCGGCGCTGTAGACGACGCCGAACGCGACCACCCCGAGGAGCAGCGTGAGCGGGTAGGACCCGGTGGAGATCGCCCAGAGGTAGAGGAACATCGTCAGCGCGCTGCCGGCGGCGCCGATCACGTACACCGGGCGGCGGCCGATGCGGTCCGACAGCATGGCCCACAGCGGAATGACGGCCAGCGCCACCAGGTTGGCGAGCGCGCCCAGCCACAGCATCGACGAGCGGGACATCCCCACCGCGTCGCTGGTCGCGTAGGCCAGGGCCCACACCGTGAAGATCGTGCTCACCGACGCGACGAGCGCACCGGCGACCACCCGCAGGACGTCCGCCCAGTGTTCGCGCATCAGCACCACCAGCGGCAGGCGGACCACGCCCTCCGTCGCGGCCTGCCGGGCGAACGCGGGCGTCTCCGCAAGCCGTCGCCGGATGACGTACCCGGCGACGGCCACCAGGACGCTGAGCCAGAACGGCACCCGCCAGCCCCAGGACAGCAACTGGTCGTCGGGCAGGGCGGAGACGGGGATGAACACCAGGGTGGCGATCAGCTGGCCGCCCTGGGTTCCGCTGAGGGTGAAGCTCGTGAAGAAGCCGCGCCGGTGTTCCGGCGCGTGCTCCAGGCTCATGGAACTGGCGCTGGCCTGCTCGCCCGCCGCCGAGACGCCCTGGAGCACACGGCACAGCACCAGCAGGACGGGGGCGGCGGTGCCGACCTGGGCACGGGTGGGCAGACAGCCGATGAGGAACGTCGACAGACCCATCAGCAGCAGCGTGAAGACCATGATCTTCTTGCGGCCCAGGCGGTCGCCGAAGTGGCCGAGGAAGAGCGCGCCGAGGGGGCGGGCCGCGTAGGCGACGCCGAAGGTGGCCAGCGACAGCAGGGTGGCGGTGGCCGGGTCGGAGGCGTCGAAGAAGACCTTCGGGAAGACCAGCGCGGCCGCGCTGCCGTAGACGAAGAAGTCGTAGTACTCCAGGGCGCTGCCGATCCAGGCGGCGGCCGCGGCCTTCTTCGGCTGGCCGGGCGGGGCGGCGTCGTGGGGCGGGGCGGGGAGGGACACGGCGGGGCTCCTTCGGGGGACTCCAACGCGGGCGGAAGCGGAGACGGCGGTTCCCTGGGGTGACGGGCCGGCCGGGCCGGGCGCGCAACGGCCCGGCAATTAACCCACTGGGTAGTTAGTGGCGGTGGCCAGTGATGTTGCGCCCGTGGCCGCGACGTGTCAAGGGGTCGCGCCCCGCGGCCCCGTCCGGGAGGCGTCCGCACGCGCGCTCAGCCGGTGGCGCGCTCGGCCGTCAGATAGGCGATCACCATGTCGCCGAGCATGGTGCGGTAGTGCTCGCGCCGGTCCGGGTCGACCAGGTCGCGGCCGAACAGGGCGCCGAAGGTGTGCCGGTTGGCGACCCGGAAGAAGCAGAACGAGCTGATCATCGCGTGCAGGTCCACGGCGTCGACGTCGGCGGTGAACAGCCCCGACTCCTGGCCGGCCGCCAGGATGCGGCGGATCACGGCGAGTGCGGGGGAGCCGATCCTGCCGAGCGCCTCCGAGGCGGCGATGTGCTCCGCCTCGTGGATGTTCTCGATGCTGACCAGGCGGATGAAGTCGGGGTGCTGCTCGTGGTGGTCGAAGGTCAGCTCCGCCAGCCTGCGGATGGCCGCGACCGGGTCCAGGTGCTCGACGTCCAACTGCTGCTCGACGTCGCGGATGACCCCGTACGCCCGCTCCAGCACGGCCGTGAACAGCTGCTCCTTGCCGCCGAAGTAGTAGTAGATCATCCGCTTGGTCGTGCGGGTGCGGGCGGCGATCTCGTCCACGCGGGCCCCGTCGTACCCGGCCCGGGCGAACTCCTGCGTGGCCACGTCGAGGATCTCGGCCCTCGTCCGGGCGGCGTCGCGGATGCGCCCGTTCGGTCGTGCCGGTTCGTCCACGCTGGTCATCGGGTTCCTCCGGGCGTAGGGCCAGTGCCGGAGATTGTAGAAGCAGGGCCGTGGGGCCGCGGCAGGGTCTTCCGGTCCACCGGCAGGGCTGATATAGCTAACGTACTGGTTCGTACATTGGAAGCTCGGGAGGTCCGCGTGGCCCAGGACTCGTATCTCGTCGGACTGATCGGTTCCGGCATCGGCCCGTCACTCAGTCCGGCGCTGCACGAGCGGGAGGCCGGCCGGCAGGGCCTGCGCTACCTGTACCGGCTGCTCGACCTCGACACCCTCGGCGTCCCGCCCGAGGCCGTCGGCGACCTGGTCCGCTCCGCCCGGAGCCTCGGGTTCGACGGGCTCAACATCACCCACCCCTGCAAGCAGCTCGTGACCGGGCACCTGGACGCCCTCACCCCGCAGGCCGAGGCGCTGGGCGCGGTCAACACCGTCGTGTTCGAGCAGGACGGCCGGGCCGTCGGGCACAACACCGACGTCACCGGCTTCGCCGCCTCCTTCGCGCGCGGCCTGCCCGACGCCTCCCTGGAACACGTGGTGCAACTGGGCGCGGGCGGCGCGGGGGCCGCCGTCGCCCACGCCCTCCTCACGCTCGGCGCCGCGCGGCTGACCGTCGTCGACGCACTGCCCGACCGCGCCGACGCCCTCGCCGCGTCGCTGAACCGCCACTTCGGCGCCGGCCGCGCGTCGGCCGCCGGACCCGGCGCGCCGGCGGACCTGCTCCCCGGCGCCGACGGCCTCGTGCACGCCACCCCCACGGGCATGGCCGCCCACCCCGGCCTGCCGCTGCCGGCCGGTCTGCTGCACCCCGGCCTGTGGGTCGCCGAGGTGGTCTACCGCCCGCTGGAGACCGAACTGCTGCGCACCGCCCGGGCGCTCGGCTGCGCCACGCTCGACGGCGGCGGCATGGCCGCCTTGCAGGCCGCCGACGCCTTCCGCCTGTTCACCGGGCGGGAACCCGACAGCGCCCGGATGCTCGCCGACCTCGCCGAGCTCACTGGCGGCCCGGTCGCGGCCCGCCACCGGTGAGCGGCCGCGGCCCGGAACAGGAAGAGGTACCGACGTGCGTACGTCCATCGCCACCGTCTCGCTGAGCGGATCCCTCACGGAGAAACTCACGGCCGCCTCCCGGGCCGGCTTCGACGGCGTGGAGATCTTCGAGAACGACCTGCTCGCCAGCCCCCTGACCCCCCGGGAGATCCGCGCCCGCTGCGCCGACCTCGGCCTCACCGTCGAGCTGTACCAGCCCATGCGGGACATCGAGGGCGTGCCCGCCGGGCGCTTCGCCCGCAACCTGCGCCGCGCCCGGCACAAGTTCGAGCTGATGCGCGAACTCGGCGCCGAGACGGTGCTCGTCTGCTCCAGCGTCTGCCCCGAGGCCCGGGACGACGACGCCCTGGCCGCCGCGCAGCTGAGCGAACTGGCCGACCTCGCCCAGGACTTCGGTGTCCGCGTCGCCTACGAGGCCCTGGCGTGGGGCCGGCACGTCAACACCTACGACCACGCCTGGCGCATCGTCGAGGCCGCGGACCACCCGGCGCTCGGCACCTGCCTGGACAGCTTCCACATCCTCTCCCGCGGCTCCGACCCCGCGGGCATCGCGGACATCCCCGGCGAGAAGATCTTCTTCCTCCAGCTGGCGGACGCCCCGCTGCTCGCGATGGACGTGCTGCAGTGGAGCCGCCACTACCGCTGCTTCCCCGGGCAGGGCGGCTTCGACGTCGCCGGACTCCTCCGGCACGTGCTGCGCACCGGCTACGACGGCCCGCTCTCCCTGGAGGTCTTCAACGACGTCTTCCGGCAGGCCGAGGCCGGCCCGACGGCGGTCGACGCCCACCGCTCGCTGCTCGTCCTGCAGGAAGCCGTCGGCGCCGCGGAACTCCCCGCGCCCGTCGTTCCCACCGGTGTCGCCTTCGCCGAGCTGGTCACGGCCGACCCCGAACCGGTCGCCGCCGTGCTCGAAGCGCTGGGCTTCACCCGCACGGCGCGGCACCACGGCAAGCCGGTGGACCTCTGGCAGCAGGGCGGCGCGCGCCTCCTGGTCAACACCGGACCGGCCGTGCGCCGGGGCGGCACCGGGCTCGCCGCGATCGGACTGGAGTCACCGGACCCGGCGGCCGCGGCGCGCCGCGCGGAGGGGCTGCTGGCGCCCGTGCTGCCGCGCCGCCGCACACCGCGGGACGTCCCGCTCGAGGCGGTGGCGGCGCCCGACGGCACCGAACTCTTCTTCTGTGCGTCCCCCGGACGGGACGGTGCCCCCGCGCTGCCCGACTGGCGGGCCGACTTCGAGGACACCGGCCGGGCGCCGGGCACCGGGGGCGTCACCGGTGTCGACCACCTCGCCCTCACCCAGCCCTGGCACCACTTCGACGAGGCGGCGCTCTTCCACCGCAGCGTCCTCGGTCTGGACGCCGAGGAGAGCGTCGACCTCGCCGACCCCTACGGGCTGCTGCGCAGCCGCGCGGTGACCAACGCCGACGGCAGCGTCCGCATCGCCCTCAGCGTCGGCGCGGCACCCGTCGACGACACCGTCCACGCCCAGCACATCGCACTGGCCACCGGCGACGTGGTCGCCGCCGCCCGCCGCTTCACCGAGGCCGGCGGCCGGCTGCTGGCCGTTCCCGCGAACTACTACGACGACCTGGCGGCCCGCCACGACCTGCCGCCGGAGGAACTGGACACCTACCGCGAGCTGAACATCCTGTACGACCGTGACCAGGGCGGCGCCTTCCGGCACTGCTACACCGAGACCATCGGCCGCGTCTTCTTCGAACTCGTCCAGCGGGACGCCGGCCACCGCGGCTACGGCGCCGCGAACGCCCCGGTCCGCCTGGCAGCCCAGCACGCCCGACGCCCCCCACGATGAGGCTCCGGCGCGCCGCGCCGGGTGAGGTCGCCGGCCCCGGCACCACCGCGGACCCACTTGGCGGGGCCGGCGGTCCTCGCCGCGCGCTCGGCGCGGCAGGGCATCCCGCCCCACCGCGCCGAGCGCCTCCGCCGCCTGTGCGGCACTAGTCGTTCTTCGCCGCCTCGACCGCGTGGCCCCCGAACTGGTTGCGCAGGGCGGCGACCATCTTCATCTGCGGGGAGTCCGGTTGGCGGGAGGCGAACCGGGCGAAGACGGAGGCGGTGATGGCCGGGAGCGGCACGGCCTTGTCGATGGCCGCCTCCACCGTCCACCGGCCCTCGCCGGAGTCCTCCGCGTAGCCCCGCAGCTTGTGCAGGTGCTCGTCATCGTCGAGGGCGTGGACGGCCAGGTCCAGCAGCCAGGAGCGGATGACCGTGCCCTCCTGCCAGGAGCGGAAGACCTCGCGGACGTCGGTCACCGAGTCCGCGGCCTCCAGCAGCTCCCAGCCCTCGGCGTAGGCCTGCATCATGGCGTACTCGATGCCGTTGTGGACCATCTTCGCGAAGTGGCCGGCGCCCACCCTGCCCGCGTGGACGTAGCCGTAGGGGCCCTGCGGCTTGAGGGCGTCGAAGATCGGCCGGAGCCGCTCGACGTGTTCCTTGTCGCCGCCGACCATCAGGGCGTAGCCGTTCTCCAGGCCCCACACGCCGCCGGAGACGCCGGCGTCGACGAAGCCGATGCCCCGCGCGCCCAGCTCCTTGGCGTGCTTCTCGTCGTCCGTCCACCGGGAGTTGCCGCCGTCGACGACGATGTCGCCGGGGCCGAGCAGGTTCGCCAGCTCGTCTATGACGCTCTGGGTGGCGGCGCCCGCGGGGACCATCACCCAGACCGTTCGGGGTGCTTCGAGCTTGTCGACGAGGTCGGCCAGGCTGCCGACGTCGGAGACGGACGGGTTGCGGTCGTAGCCGACGACGGTGTGGCCGGCCTTGCGGAGGCGCTCCCGCATGTTGCCGCCCATCTTGCCGAGGCCGATGAGTCCGAGCTGCATTGGGTTCACTTCTTCCTGAGCGAGCGGTAGGCGGCAACCAGGGCGGCGGTGGACGGGTCGAGGCCGGGGACGTCGGCGCCCTCCCTCAGGGCGGGTTCGACCCGCTTGGCGAGGACCTTGCCCAGCTCCACGCCCCACTGGTCGAAGGAGTCGATGTTCCAGACGGCGCCCTGGACGAACACCTTGTGCTCGTACAGCGCGACGAGCTGGCCGAGGACCGACGGGGTCAGTTCGGTGGCGAGGATCGTGGTGCTGGGGCGGTTGCCGTGGAAGGTGCGGTGCGGCACCTGCTCCTCCGGGACGCCCTCGGCCCGCACCTCCTCGGCGCTCTTGCCGAAGGCGAGCGCCTGTCCCTGTGCGAACAGGTTGGCCATCAGCAGGTCGTGCTGGGCCTTGAGTTCGTCGCCGAGCTCGTCCACGGGATTGACGAAGCCGATCAGGTCGGCCGGGACGAGCTTGGTGCCCTGGTGGAGCAACTGGTAGTACGCGTGCTGGCCGTTGGTGCCGGGAGTGCCCCACACCACCGGCCCGGTCTGCCACTGGACGGGCGTCCCGTCGCGCTGCACCGACTTGCCGTTGGACTCCATGTCCAGCTGCTGGAGGTAGGTGGTGAACTTCGACAGGTAGTGCGAGTACGGCAGCACCGCGTGCGTCTGCGCGTCGTGGAAGTTGTTGTACCAGATGCCCAGCAGGCCGATGATCAGCGGGGCGTTGGCCTCGGCGGGCGCGTTGCGGAAGTGGTCGTCGACGATGCGGAAGCCGTCGAGCATCTCCCGGAACCGGTCGGGGCCGATGGCGATCATCAGCGACAGGCCGATGGCGGAGTCGTAGGAGTAGCGGCCGCCGACCCAGTCCCAGAACTCGAACATGTTGTCCGGGTCGATGCCGAACCCGGTGACCTTCTCCCGGTTCGTCGACAGGGCGACGAAGTGCCGCGCGACGGCCTTCTCCTCGCCGAGCCCGGCCAGCAGCCACGAGCGGGCGGAGGTGGCGTTGGTGATCGTCTCGGTGGTGGTGAACGTCTTGGAGGCGACGATGAACAGCGTCTCCGCCGGGTCCAGGTCCCGCACCGCCTCGTGCAGGTCGGCGCCGTCCACGTTGGAGACGAACCGGAACGTGAGCGAGCGGTCCGTGAACGGGCGCAGCGCCTCGTACGCCATCGCCGGCCCCAGGTCGGAGCCGCCGATGCCGATGTTGACGACGTTGCGGATGCGCTTGCCGGTGTAGCCGGTCCACTCGCCCGAGCGGACCCGCTGCGCGAAGTCGGCCATCTTGTCCAGGACGGCGTGCACCTTGGGGACGACGTTCTCGCCGTCGACCTCGACCACCGCGTCGCGGGGGGCGCGCAGCGCGGTGTGCAGGACGGCGCGGTGCTCGGTGACGTTGATCTTCTCGCCGCGGAACATGGCGTCGCGCAGGCCGAACACGTCGGTGGCGGCGGCCAGTTCGCGCAGCAGGGCGAGCGTCTCGTCGTTGACGAGGTGCTTGGAGTAGTCGAGGCGCAGGTCACCGACGCGCACCGTGTAGCGTTCCGCGCGCGTGGGATCCGCCGCGAACAGCTCCCGCAGGCTGGGATTCCGCATCGCGCCGGCGCGGTGGTCCGCCAGGGCGGTCCACTCCGGCCGCCGGTTGAGCAGGGGGGTGTCGGACATGTCAGACGGTCTCCTTGCTGCCCTCGCCCCGCAGGGCGATGGCGTACATCTCGTCGGCGTCGAGGCGGCGCAGCTCCTCGGCGATCAGTTCGGAGGTGGGGCGGACCTTCAGGGCGAGGGTGCGCGACGGCTGGCCCGGGAGGGTCAGCGTGGCCAGCGGTCCCTCGGGCCGGTCGATGACGATGTCCCCGGCGTCGGTGCCGAGCCGTACGGCCGTCACGACCGGGCCTGCGGTGACGACACGGTCCGCCGTGACGCCCAGCCGGGCCTCCAGCCAGCGGGCCAGCAGCTCCGCGCTCGGGTTGTCCGCCTCGGCCTCCACGGCCGCCGACGTCACCTCCATCCGGGCCTGGTCCAGGGCCGCGGCGAGCATCGAGCGCCACGGCGTCAGGCGGGTCCAGGCCAGGTCGGTGTCGCCGGGCGCGTAGGAGCGCACGCGGGTCTCGAGCACCTCCAGCGGATGCTCGACGGCGTACAGATCGGTGATCCTGCGCTGGGCGAGCGCGCCCAGCGGGTCCTTGGCGGGGTTGTCGGGCGCGTCCACCGGCCACCACACGACGACCGGCGCGTCCGGCAGCAGGAGGGGCAGCACCACGGAGTCGGCGTGGTCGGTCACCTCGCCGTACAGCCGCAGCACGACCGTCTCGCCGGTGCCGGCCTCGGAGCCCACCCGCACCTCGGCGTCCAGCCGGGACTGGGTGCGGTCGCGCAGGGTGCGGGCGTGCCGCTTGATGACGACCAGGGTGCGCGAGGGGTGCTCGTGCGAGGCCTCCTCCGCCGCCCTGAGCGCGTCGTAGGCGTTCTCCTCGTCCGTGACGATGACCATCGTCAGGACCATGCCCACGGCGGGCGTTCCGATGGCGCGTCGGCCCTGCACCAGCGCCTTGTTGATCTTGCTTGCCGTGGTGTCGGTCAGGTCGATCTTCATGGCCTGCGCCAGCTCCGTCCGTCTCGTGCGAGCATCTCGTCGGCTTCCCGCGGTCCCCACGTGCCCGCGGGGTACTGCGCGGGCTTGCCGTGCCTGTCCCAGTAGTCCTCGATCGGGTCGAGGATCTTCCAGGACTCTTCCACCTCCTGGTGGCGGGGGAACAGGTTGGCGTCGCCGAGCAGCACGTCGAGGATGAGCCGCTCGTACGCCTCCGGGCTGGACTCCGTGAAGGACTCGCCGTAGGCGAAGTCCATGGTCACGTCGCGGAGCTCCATGGAGGTGCCCGGCACCTTCGAGCCGAACCGCACCGTCATGCCCTCGTCCGGCTGGACGCGGATCACGATCGCGTTCTGGCCGAGTTCCTCGGTGGCCGTGGAGTCGAACGGGGAGTGCGGGGCGCGCTGGAAGATGACCGCGATCTCCGTGACGCGGCGGCCGAGCCGCTTGCCCGTGCGCAGGTAGAACGGGATGCCGGCCCAGCGCCGGTTGTCGATCTCCAGCTTGACCGCCGCGTAGGTGTCGGTCTTCGAGTGCGGGTCGATGCCCTCCTCCTGGAGATACCCCGGGACCCGCTTGCCGCCCTGCCAGCCCTCGGCGTACTGGGCGCGCACGGTGTGGGCGCCCAGGTCATCGGGCAGCTGCACCGACTTGAGTACCTTCAGCTTCTCGGTGAGCAGTGCCTCCGCGTCGAAGGCGATGGGCTCCTCCATCGCCGTCAGCGCCATCAGCTGCAGCAGGTGGTTCTGGATGACGTCGCGGGCGGCGCCGATGCCGTCGTAGTAGCCGGCGCGGCCGCCGATGCCGATGTCCTCGGCCATCGTGATCTGCACGTGGTCGACGTAGCTGCGGTTCCACACCGGCTCGTACATCTGGTTGGCGAAGCGCAGCGCCAGGATGTTCTGGACGGTCTCCTTGCCCAGGTAGTGGTCGATGCGGAAGACCTGGTCGGGGTCGAAGACCTCGTGCACGATCCGGTTCAGCTCGCGGGCGCTGCGCAGGTCGTGGCCGAACGGCTTCTCGATCACCGCCCGCCGCCAGGAGCCCGGCGGCGCGTCCGCCAGACCGTGCTTCTTCAGCTGCTGCACGACCTTGGGGAAGAACTTCGGCGGCACGGAGAGGTAGAACGCGAAGTTGCCGCCGGTGCCCCGGGAGGCGTCCAGCTCCTCGACGGCCTTCCGCAGCTGCTTGAACGCGGTGTCGTCGTCGAAGTCGCCGGGGACGAACCGCATGCCCTCGGCGAGCTGCTGCCAGACCTCCTCGCGGAACGGCGTGCGGGCGTGCTCCTTGACGGCGTCGTGCACGACCTCCGCGAAGTCCTGGTCCTCCCAGTCACGCCGGGCGAAGCCGACGAGGGAGAAGCCCGGCGGCAGCAGCCCGCGGTTGGCGAGGTCGTAGACGGCGGGCATGAGCTTCTTGCGGGACAGGTCGCCGGTGACGCCGAAGATGACGAGACCGGACGGTCCGGCGATGCGGGGCAGCCGGCGGTCGGCGGGGTCCCGCAGGGGATTCACCCAGTCGGTGGCGGGCACGAGGGGCAGGCGCACGTCGGCCTTCGGCGCGCGGGCCTTCGCGGCGCCGTCGTCCGACGCGGACGCGTCCTGGTTCCCCGCGGCCCTGGCGGCCTGTGTCGCCTCGGGGGACGCCTCGGGGGACGCCTCGGGCGTGCCCTCGGCCTCGCGCGCCTGCGCCGCCTGGGGGGTTCCGGCGGCCTCGGCGGACTCCGTGGCCTCGGGGGATTCCGTGGCCTCGGCGGCCTTCGCGGCCGCCGCCTGGGCGGGCTTCTTGCTCATTCCGCGTCAACTCCCTTGCTGTCGAGCGACTTCGTCACCGTGACCAGCAGGTCCTGCCAGGCCTTCTCGAACTTGGCGACGCCCTCGTCCTCGAGCTGCCGCACGACCTCGTCGTAGGAGATGCCGAGCGCCTCCACCGCCGCGAGGTCGGCGCGCGCCTGCTCGTAACCGCCGGTCACCGTGTCCCCCCGGATGTCGCCGTGGTCGGCGGTGGCGTCGAGGGTGGCCTGCGGCATCGTGTTGACCGTGCCCGGCGCGACCAGCTCGTCCACGTACAGGGTGTCCTTGTACGCCGGGTCCTTCACCCCGGTCGACGCCCACAGCGGACGCTGCGCGTTGGCACCGGCGGAGGCCAGGGCGAGCCAGCGCTCACCGGCGAAGACCTCCTCGTAGGCCTGGTAGGCCAGCCGCGCGTTCGCCAGCGCGGCCCTCCCCTTCAGACCGAGCGCCTCGTCCGTGCCGAGCAGCGTCAGCCGCTTGTCGACCTCGCTGTCGACGCGTGAGACGAAGAACGAGGCGACGGAGTGGACCGTCGACAGGTCTACCCCCGCGGCCCTCGCCTTCTCCAGGCCGGCGAGGTAGGCGTCCATCACCTCGCGGTAGCGCTCCAGGGAGAAGATCAGCGTGACGTTGACGCTGATGCCGAGGCCGACCACCTCGGTGACGGCCGGCAGGCCCTCCCGGGTCGCGGGGATCTTGATCATGACGTTGGGCCGGTCCACCAGCCAGGCCAGCTGCCGGGCCTCGGCGACGGTCGCCCGCGTGTCGTGGGCGAGGCGGGGGTCGACCTCGATGGACACCCGCCCGTCCCGGCCGCCGGTGGCGTCGTACACCGGGCGCAGGACGTCGGCGGCGGCACGCACGTCGGCGGTGGTCATCATGCGCACGGCCTCCTCGGCCGTGACGCCCCGCACCGCCAGATCGGCGAGCTGCTCGTCGTAGCCTCCCGCATTCCCGGCCGCACCCGACGCGGTGGACCCCGCTCCCGAGCCGATGGCGGCCTGGAAGATCGACGGGTTGGTGGTGACGCCGACGACGGAACCGCTCTCGACCAGCTCGGCCAGGTTGCCCGAGGTGATCCGCCCGCGCGACAGGTCGTCCAGCCAGATCGAGACGCCCTCGTCGGCAAGGCGCTTGAGTGCTCCCGCGGTGGCGGTTGCTTCGGTCACTGTGATCATCTTCCTTACTGGCGATCGGATCAACCGCGCGCGGCAGCCAGCGATTCCCGGGCTGCGGCGGCGACGTTCTCGGGGGTGAAGCCGAACTCGGCGAACAGGGTCTCGGCGTCGGCGGACGCGCCGAAGTGCTCGAGGGAGACGACGCGTCCCGCGTCCCCGACGAAGCGGTACCAGGTCAGGGCGATACCCGCCTCGACGGCGACGCGCGCCTTCACGGACGGCGGGAGCACGTCCTCGCGGTACTCGCGCGGCTGCTCCTCGAACCACTCCACGGACGGCATCGACACCACCCGGGCGCCGATGCCCTCGGCCTCCAGCCGCTCCTGGGCGGCCACGGCGAGCTGCACCTCGGAGCCGGTGGCGATCAGGACCACGTCGACCGTGCCCGTGGAGGAGTCGCGCAGGACGTAGCCGCCCCGGGCGGCGTCCGGGTTCGGCGCGTACGTCGGCACGCCCTGGCGGGTCAGGGCGAGGCCGTGCGGGGCCGGGTGGGTGGAGTGCCGCTTGAGGATCTCGCCCCAGGCCGCCGCTGTCTCGTTGGCGTCGGCCGGGCGGACGACGTTCAGGCCGGGGATCGCGCGCAGCGAGGCCAGGTGCTCGACCGGCTGGTGGGTCGGGCCGTCCTCGCCCAGGCCGATGGAGTCGTGCGTCCACACGTAGGTCACCGGCAGTTGCATGAGTGCCGACATGCGGACGGCGTTGCGCATGTAGTCGGAGAACACCAGGAAGGTGCCGCCGTAGATACGGGTGTTGCCGTGCAGGGCGATGCCGTTCATCTCCGCGGCCATGGAGAACTCGCGGATGCCGAAGTGGATGGTCCGCCCGTACGGATCGGCCCCCGGCAACGGGTTGCCCTTCGGCAGGAACGACGACGTCTTGTCGATGGTGGTGTTGTTGGAGCCGGCCAGGTCGGCGGAGCCGCCCCACAGCTCGGGGATCACCTCGCCGAGCGCCTGCAGCACCTTGCCGGAAGCGGCTCGGGTGGCCACCGCCTTGCCCTCCTCGAAGACCGGCAGGGCGTCCTCCCAGCCGCCGGGCAGCTTCCCGGCGACGATCCGGTCCAGCAGCTGCGCGCGCTCGGGCTGCGCGTCGCGCCAGGCGTCGAGCTGCTTGTCCCAGGCCGCGTGCGCCTCGGCGCCCCGGTCCAGGGCCCGGCGGGTGTGGGCCAGGACGTCGTCGTCGACCTGGAAGGAGCGCTCCGGGTCGAAGCCGAGGACGCGCTTGGTGGCGGCGACCTCGTCCTCGCCGAGCGCCGAGCCGTGGGCGGCCTCGGTGTTCTGCGCGTGCGGTGCCGGCCAGGCGATGATCGTGCGCATCGCGATGATGGAAGGGCGCCCGGTCTCTGCCTGCGCGGCCCTCAGCGCCGCGTACAGCGACTGCACGTCGACGTCGCCGTTGTCCGCCGGCTCGATCCGCTGCACGTGCCAGCCGTAGGCCTCGTAGCGCTTCAGCACGTCCTCGGAGAACGCGGTGGCCGTGTCGCCCTCGATGGAGATGTGGTTGTCGTCGTAGAGGAAGACGAGGTTGCCGAGCCTCTGGTGGCCGGCCAACGACGACGCCTCCGCGGAGACGCCCTCCTGCAGGTCGCCGTCGGAGACGATGGCCCAGATGGTGTGGTCGAAGGGGGACTCGCCCTCGGGGGCGTCCGGGTCGAACAGGCCGCGCTCGTAGCGAGCGGCCATGGCCATGCCGACGGCGTTGGCGGCGCCCTGGCCGAGCGGTCCCGTGGTGGTCTCCACACCGGCCGTATGCCCGTACTCCGGGTGACCAGGCGTCTTCGAGCCGTGGGTGCGGAAGGCCTTCAGGTCGTCCAGCTCCAGCTCGTAGCCGGCCAGGTAGAGCTGCGTGTACAGGGTGAGCGAGGCGTGGCCGGGGGAGAGGACGAAGCGGTCGCGGCCGGTCCACTCCGGGTCGGCCGGGTCGTGACGCATCACCTTCTGAAAGAGCGTGTACGCGGCGGGCGCGAGGGCCATGGCGGTGCCGGGGTGGCCGTTGCCCACCTTCTGGACGGCATCGGCGGCCAGCAGGCGCGCGGTGTCGACGGCACGCCGGTCGAGATCGGTCCACTCCAGGTGGCTGGGTGTCTGCGTGCTCATCTTCAAGAAATCCTCGGATGGAGACGGTATGCGGGCCGGACGCGTTCGAATCTAAAAGTCTGACTTTTTTCGGGAAAGGTCTTCGTGTGTCAGCCTGTGGTGAAAGTGGGACACGCTGACGGCTCAGCGCCTGATCAAGGCGGCACGAGAAGGACATGGCGGACGAAACGCTGCATGGCGCGGACGGGGGCGGAGGCGCAGGCCGGAGGGGCGGCGCGCCCACGCCCGCGGGCGCCGCAGGGACCGCCCCCGCGGGGGGCGGCACGGGCGCCGGCGAGGGCACGGACACAGACGGTGGCGGGATCAGGACCTTCCCCTTTCCGGTCGACCTCAGCGTCTGCGGTGTCGGCATGCAGGTCGGCCCGATGGGACCCGACCGCACCTGGCACGCCGACGCGCCCCTGCACCGCGTCCACCGCATCGACTTCCATGTGGTCATGCTCTTCAGCGGCGGCCCCGTGCGGCACATGATCGACTTCGCCGAGTACGAGGCCGGGGCGGGCGACGTGCTGTGGATCCGCCCAGGGCAGGTCCACCGCTTCTCCAGGACGGGCGAGTACCGCGGAACCGTGCTGACCATGCAGCCCGGCTTCCTGCCGCGTGCCACGGTGGAGGCCACCGGCCTCTACCGCTACGACCTGCCGCCCCTGCTGCACCCCGACGAGGCGCAGCGCGAGGCCCTGCTGGCGGCGCTCACCCAGCTGCGGCGCGAGTACGAGGACACCACCACCCTGCCCCTGAGCCTGCACACCGCCGTCCTGCGCCACTCGCTCACGGCGTTCCTGCTGCGCCTCGCCCATCTCGCGGCGAGCTCGGGGAAGGCGGTCGGGGAGCAGGCCGACACGACGTTCACCCGCTTCCGCGACGCGGTCGAGCAGGACTTCCCCGTCAACCACAGCGTCAGCGCCTACGCCGACGCCCTCGGCTACTCCCGCCGCACCCTCGTCCGTGCCGTGCGCGCCGCCACCGGCGAGACACCGAAGGGCTTCATCGACAAACGCGTCGTCCTGGAGGCCAAGCGCCTCCTCGCCCACACCGACCTGCCGATCGGTCGCGTCGGCGCTGCCGTGGGCTTCCCCGACGCCGCCAACTTCTCCAAGTTCTTCCAGCTGCACACGGGGCAGACCCCGGTGGCCTTCCGGGCGGAGCTGCGCTGAGCTCCGCACACGGCGACGGGCCCCACACCCGGGTGTGGGGCCCGTCCGTCCGGCAGGCCCGTGCGCGCCGAGGGGGAGCCCTCCCGGAAGGTGCGGCACCGACCGGCGCCGGCCGCCGGGGGCGGGCGGTCGCGGTCGGTGCCGAGGGGCCGGTGCCGGCCCGGGCTGGTCGCCGGGTGCGCCGGTCAGTGCCCGAAGGTGAACCAGTTGACGTTGACGAAGTCCGCCGGCTGGCCGCTCGTGAAGGTGAGGTACACGTCGTGCGTCCCGGTCACCGGGCTGATGTTCGCCGGGACGGTCCGCCACGACTGCCAGCCGCCGGTGTCACCCACCGCGAAGCTGCCGACGGGGGCGTTGGAACGGCTGTCCAGGCGCACCTCGACCAGCCCGCTGACGCCGGCTGCCGCGCCGCCGGCCACCCGTGCGGAGAACTGCCGGGCCGCCGTGGAGCCGAAGTTGACGCCCTTGTACAGGGCCCAGTCGCCGTTCGCCAGGGAGGAGAGGTTCAGGCCGCCGCCGGTGTCCGAGGTGGCCTCGGTGCCCACCCCGGACTGGCTGTCGTAGGACTCGGCCTGGATGGTGCCGTAGGCGTCCCGGTTGCCGGACGGCGGCGGCGTGGTGGGGCCGCCCCCGGAGGACTGCAGCACCTGGACGTAGTCGACGACCATCGGGTGGCCGGGCTCGGTCCCGCCGTCGGGGCCTCCGCCGAACGCGCCCGGGAAGCCGCCCCCCATCGCCACGTTCAGGATGACGAAGTAACCGTGGTTCGTGGCGTTCGCCCACGTCGTGGCGTCGACCTGGTTGGCCCGCACGGTGTGGAAGTTGACGCCGTCGAGGTAGAAGCGGATCTCCTCGGGGCCGGTCGACCTGTCCCACTCCATCGAGTAGGTGTGGAAACCGGCCTGACACGTCGTGCCCGCACAGGAGGTCGAACCGCCGATGCCCGAGGTCTCGTTGCACGGCCCGCCGGGGTTGGTGCCGCAGTGCATCGTGGCCCAGTCGGTGTTGAGGCCCTGCACGTTCTCCATGACGTCCAGCTCGCCGACGGCCGGCCAGTTCTGGTAGTTGCCCCGGAACGGCGCGCCCAGCATCCAGAACGCGGGCCAGTACCCCTTGGCGGCGGCGCCCGTGACGTTCGGCATCTGGATGCGGGCCTGGACGCGCAGCTTGCCGCCGGACGGGGGCTGGAAGTCGGTGCGCCGGGTCTCGATGCGGCCCGACGTCCAGTGGCCGGAGGCGTCGCGGCGCGGGGTGATCTGCAGGTTGCCGTTGCCGTCGAGCGCGACGTTGCTGGTGCTGGAGGTCATCGTCTCGACCTCGCCGGTACCCCAGTTGGGGGCGCCGCCCGGATACGACGTGCCGGTGTCGTACTGCCAGTTGGTGGTGTTGACGCCGGAGCCGGCCGCCCCGTCGAAGTCGTCCAGGAAGACCTGCGTCCAGCCCGACGGGGGCGTCGGCGCGGAGGCGTTCGCGGGGAGGGTGGCGGCGGTCGCGGCGGCCGCCGCGAGACCGAGCGTGCCGATGACGGCGACGAGCGCGCGCCGCAGGGGACGCCGTCCGCCGGGCGCGGCGGACGGTGTGCCGGAGGATCTGCTCATGTGGGGGCCTCTCGGGTACGGGGCTGATGCGCGGGTGCCTCGCAGGAGGGCGCTCAGAACGGTCTTGAGAGCGCTCTCATGCGATGGTTGCGGGCTCAATGTGCTCTCCGCCGCCTCCGCGGTCAAGAGGTGAAGCCGAGAAAGTCCGTGCGGCATACGGGAGTTCAGGCAGTGAACGTCCAGACGCGCGGCCGGCGGGGCAGGACGCGGCGTCCCGGACGGCTGAAGGGGGCGGCCTCGCCCGGGCGGGTGACAGGCAGGGGCCGCACCGGGCCGGAACAGCGGCCGGGGGCGCGCACCTCCGGCGCAGGGCAGCCCAGGCCCACCGGCAGGCCGGGGAGGGGCAGCGCAGGGGCCGCGGAGGCGCGGGGGCGCCACCGCGCTGGATCACCGGTCGCGGCGGCCTCTAAGGTGCAGGCGTGAGGCTGACGATTCTGGGCGGTGGCGGATTCCGGGTGCCGCTGGTGTACGGCGCGCTGCTGCGGGACCGCGCCGAGGGCCGGGTCACGGCGGTCGTGCTGCACGACGTGGACGCCGGCCGGCTCTCCGCTGTGCGCCGGGTGCTGGCCGAGCAGGCGGCGGGGGTGCCCGACGCGCCCGAGGTGACCGTCACGACCGACCTGGACGAGGCGCTGCGCGGCGCCGACTTCGTGTTCTCCGCGATCCGCGTCGGCGGCCTGCAGGGGCGCGCCGACGACGAGCGCATCGCCCTCGCCGAGGGCGTCCTCGGCCAGGAGACGGTCGGCGCGGGCGGCATCGCCTACGGCCTGCGCACCGTCCCCGTGGCCGTCGACATCGCGCGCCGGGTGGCCCGGCTGGCTCCCGGCGCCTGGGTCATCAACTTCACCAACCCGGCCGGCCTGGTCACCGAGGCCATGTCCCGGTACCTCGGCGACCGCGTCATCGGCATCTGCGACTCGCCGGTCGGGCTCGGCCGCCGTATCGCCCGCGTGCTCGGCGTGGACCCGGACCGGGCCTGGATCGACTACGCCGGCCTCAATCACCTGGGCTGGGTGCGCGGCCTGCGCGTCGACGGCCGCGACCAACTGCCGCGCCTGCTCGCCGACCCGGAGCTTCTCACGTCCTTCGAGGAGGGCAGGCTCTTCGGCACCGAGTGGCTGCGGTCGCTCGGGGCGGTGCCCAACGAGTACCTGCACTACTACTACTTCGGCCGCGAGACCGTCCGGGCCCACCAGGAGGCCGAGCACACCCGCGGTGCCTTCCTGCGCGACCAGCAGGCCCGGTTCTACGAGGAGCTCCGCAAGCCGGACGCGGACGCCCTGGCCGTCTGGGACCGCACCCGCGCCGAGCGGGAGGCCACCTACATGGCGGAGAACCGCGACAGCGCGGGCGCGGGCGAGCGGGACGCCGAGGACCTGTCGGGCGGCGGCTACGAGAATGTCGCGCTGGCGCTGATGCGGGCCGTCGCCCGCGACGAACGCACCACGCTGATCCTCAACGTCCGCAACCGCTCGACCCTGACGGTGCTGGACGCCGAGGCGGTCGTCGAGGTCCCGTGCCTGGTCGACGCGAACGGGGCGCACCCGGTCGCCGTGGACCCGCTGCCCGGTCACGCCGCCGGACTGGTCTGCGCGGTGAAGGCGGTCGAGCGCGAGGTGCTGGCGGCCGCGGCGTCGGGGTCCCGTGCCACGGCGGTGAAGGCCTTCGCCCTGCACCCGCTCGTCGACTCGGTCGGTGTCGCCAGGCGCCTCGTCGACGGCTACACGGCCGTCCACCCGGGCCTCGCGTACCTGAAGTAGGGCCGGTACGGAGACCGGTCGGTCGCTCCCCCGTGACAACGACCGACCGGCCCGCCCCCCGGGGCCCCCCCCCCCCCCCCCCGCCCCCCCCCCCCCCCCCCGCGGCCCCCCCCCCCCCCCCCCACCACGCGCAAGC
>NZ_JBSFNN010000053.1:0-47242 GCF_053587115.1 Streptomyces sp. NPDC003697 | reverse complement strand
CCGCTCGAGCAGGGGGTACCCCCCATTCGCCGCACCGGCCGGAAGCCCGAGTACATCCCGTACGAGGGCGTCCGGCCGGCACGCCGAGAGCATGGCACCGGACGCCGCCCCCTGACGGGCCAACGCTGCCTGCCAAGGCGCCGGCTCTGCCCGGCCGGTGCGGCGCGCCCCGGCACGGCTCCCCCGGGCGCGGCTCCCTCCGGCCGGCGCCGGCGTACCCCGGGGCGGCTCACGGGGCCCGCACTGCGTGCCCCGGAGCGGCTCACCCGGACGTGTCGCGCGCCCCGGAACGGCTTCGCCCGGCCCGCGCCGGGCGTCCCGCGGGCAGGCCCGCCGCCCCTTCCGCCCCACAGCCGCTCAGCGCCTCAGCTTCGCCTCCCCGGTGGGACGCCCGGTGACGGTCTGCCCATCGGGCGTCCCCGCAGCGTCGGGCGGGCCGCCGCCGCCCGGGCCGTGAGTGCGGCCCACCGGGCGGAGATCGCCCAGACCAACCGGGCGCTGGAGCGGGGGGCGAACCTGGCGCGCAGCGCGGCACCGCGGCCGGCCCCGCCGCGCAGGCCCTCGGCCACGCGGCGGGCCTCCTCGGCCAGCCCCGCCGTGGGGCGCGGGTGCGGCGCGTACAGCACCTGTTCCACCGCGTCCGCCAGACGGTGCACCGAGGCCGCCGCCGGCGGATCGAGGTGCCCGAGACGGACGATCCGGGCGGCCGCCGTGCGCGGGGTCTGCGACTCGTCCGGCGGGATCCCGTGGTCCCAGGCCGTGTCGGTGACCTCCTGCCAGACGGCCAGGGTGTGGACCGCCGCGTCGTCGGCGCCGTGCCCGTGCGCGCCGAGCCGGACGGCACGCGTCCGGGCGCGCCACAGCAGCGGCGCCAGCGGCAGCGCGAGGGCGGCCAGGGCGCCCAGTGTCCAGGCCAGGACCTCGTACCACCTGGGGCCGCCGCCGTCCCCGCCCAGCCCGACCTGCGGGGACCCGCTCGCGCACTCCTGCAGCCGCTTCATCTGAGGGGGGCAGCTCTGGTCCGCCGGGGGGGCCGCGGAGGGCGCCGCGCTCGCCTCGTCGGACGGTGCCGCCGGATCCGGCAGGGTGGTGCCGGGGGCGTCGGGCCGGGTGTACGACGGCATCGTGCCGCGCGTCGGGGTGGGCTCGAAGCGGGTCCAGCCGACCCCCTCGAAGTACAGCTCGGGCCAGGCGTGCGCGTCCTTCAGCCCCACCGTCATCGTGCCGTCGGCCTGCATGGAGCCCGGCGCGAAGCCCACCGCGACCCGGGCCGGGATGCCGAGCGTGCGGGCCATCGCGGCCATCGCGAAGGAGTAGTGCACGCAGAAGCCGCGGCGGTCCTTCAGGAACCGCTCGATCGCCTGCGGGCCGCTGCCCACCTCGACGTCCGTGTCGTACTGGAAGCCGCCCGTCACGGCGAACCAGTCCTGGAGCCTGACGGCCCGCTCGTAGGGGTTCGCCGCGCCGTCGGTGACCTCCCGGGCGGTCGCGGCGACCCCTCCGGGCAGGGAGGCGGGCACCTTGGTGTACTCCCTCAGCAGGGGCTCGGGCGCCTGCGGGGCCGTGGCGAGCTGCTCAGCCGTCGGCCGTACGTCGAGGCTCTTGACCCGGTACGTCAGCCCGCGGGTGTTCTGGCCGTGGTCGCCGACCAGTGTCATCCCGACGGGTTCGTAGCGCCAGCTTCCCTTGATCCGCACCCCGCTCGGCGGATACGGCATCGGCAGCCAGTCCTGGGCGTACCAGTCCGCGGTCGCCACCGTCGTCGAGATCTCCGTCCGGTCCACGTCGGGGCCCAGGCCGGCCGGCGTGGGGAAGGGGTCGGGCAGCCCGACGATGTGGCGCTGGGACGGCTTCCAGGTGGTGCCGTCGAACTCGTCCAGGGACACGATCCGCAGGTACAGGTCCGACGCGTTCTGGCTGTCGGTGCGCAGGGTCAGGACCGTGCGGTCCTCGTCGATGTTGAGGCTGTCGCGCAGCGACACCAGCGGGTTCACCGCGGAGATGGTGCCGCCGCCCCCGGAGCCCGGCCCCACGCCCTCCCCGGCGGCGTTCAGCAGCCCGCCGCCCATCGACGGCAGGGCCACCTGCGGCAGCAGCGCGGCGAGACCCAGCGCCAGCACGCCGATACGCCGCCCGGTACGCAGCGGCGCCGCCGGACCGCCGCGTTCGGGACCGCCCGGGGAGCGCGGCCCCGCGCCGAACACCCGGCCCCACTGCGCGAGCCGGTCCCGGCCCTCGGCGAGCAGCAGCATCAGATAGCCGGTGGCGGCGACCAGGAACCACAGCCAGTCGGCGTCGCTGTCGGACAGGCCCGCGGCCACCGAGTACAGCGCGAGCAGCGGCAGGCCCGCGGGAGCGGCGCGGCGGAAGGTGACCGCGAGCATGTCCACGAGCAGCCCGATCAGCAGCACGCCCCCGACCAGCATCAGCCGGATGCCCGCGCTCAGCGGCGCCGGTATCGCGTACTGCCCGACGTCGTCGGCGCCCTCCCGCAGCAGATCGGCGAGCTGCCCCAGGGCGTCCGGCCCCGGGACCAGCCCGGCGTAGGCACGATCGCGGGCGAAGACGGCGGTCAGCAGCACCACCGTGACGAGCACCTGCGCCGCCACGGTCAGGGGCCGTGGCAGCGGCCCCCGGCGGGTCGCCGCACCCACCCCGGCCTGCACCGTCAGCAGCAGGCCGGCCTGCAGGATCCACGTCGTCCGGTCGACCAGCGGCAGCAGGGCGCACGCCGTCATCAGCGTGGCCGCCGCGGCGCACAGCGCCATACGTGTCCGGCCACTCACGACCGCTCCTCCCCGCTGCCCGCCCCGCTCGTCGCACCGGCACCCGTCCGCTCCCGGTCCGCCTGACGCCACACCTCTGTGAGCGAGGCGCCCCGGGGCACGTCCACCACGGTCCAGCCCGCCTCACGCAGCGTCCGCAGCCGCTCCCCGGCGCCGTCTCCGGGACCGGGCCCGTCACCCGGCTCCCGTACCCACGCATCGCTGTCCAGCACGAACGCGATCGCGCCCGCGCCGCGCCGGCGCATCCTGGCCGCCATCGCCGCCTGCTCCTCGTCGAGATCGCCGAGGAAGGCCACCAGCAGCCCGCCGGAATGCGCGCGCAGCACGTCGTCGGCACGCGAGAGACCGGCGCCGTCCGAGTGGTCGATCACCGCGAGCATGTCCATCACCAGCCCGGCGGCGTCCGCCGGCTCCTGGCCGGCGCCCGCGAAGCCGTCGGCACCCTCGCCGGGCACCGAGCTGCCCGTGTCCGTCAGCAGCCGCACCGAGAAGCCCCGCTCGATCATGTGCACCAGGACCGACGCGGCGCCCGACACCGCCCACTCGAAGGCCGAGTCGGGACCCGAGCCCTGGAAGGCGACGGCCCGGGTGTCCAGGAGCACCGTGCAGCGGGCGCGCTGCGGCTGCTCCTCCCGGCGCACCATCAGCTCGCCGTAGCGCGCGGTGGAGCGCCAGTGCACCCGGCGCAGGTCGTCGCCGTGGCGGTACCCGCGCGGGATGACGTCGTCCTCGCCCGCCAGGGCCGGCGAGCCCTGCCGCCCGTCGCCGTAGCCCTGGGTCTCGCCGCCCAGCCGCACCGGCGGCAGCGGCTCCACCCGCGGGACGACGGTCAGCGTGTCGTGGGTGGAGAACGAACGGGACAGCTCGCACATGCCGAACGGGTCGGTCAGGCGCAGCTGCAGCGGGCCCAGCGGATAGCGGCCCCGCAGGTCCGAGCGGACGCGGTAGGACACCTCGCGGCGCCCGCCCGGCTCCACCCGGTCGAGCACGAAGCGCGGCCGGGGCCCGAGCACGTACGGCACCCGGTCCTGGAGCATCAGCAGACCGGTGGGCAGGCGGGAGACGTTGTCCATGCGCAGGTGCACCCGGGCCTCGCTGCCGGCGGGCACCCGCGCGGGGGAGAGGCGACGGGTGCCGGCCACCCGGTAGCGGGTGCGGTACAGCACGGTCGCGCAGATCAGGGGGAGCAGGGCGAGCAGCAGGCCCACCCGCAGCAGGTCGCTCTGCCCGAGGACGTAGGCGCATATCGCGGCCGCGATCCCGGCGGCCAGGAAGGAGCGTCCGCGGGTGGTCAGACCGGCGAGCGCGGTGCGGACCCCGCCCCGGCCGTCCCGGTCGTCCTCCGCGGGCGGCATCCCCGCGTCGGCCATCACAGTGTCCGCGGCGGCTGCTCGCCCAGCGCGGTGGCCCCGCGGCCCGGGCCGAAGCCGCCGGCCTGCGGCGAGCCCGGCACCGGTGTGTGCCGCAGGATGTCGTGGACGACCTGTTCCGCGGTGCGG
Source organism: Streptomyces sp. NPDC003697 (assembly GCF_053587115.1). Taxonomy (NCBI): domain Bacteria; kingdom Bacillati; phylum Actinomycetota; class Actinomycetes; order Kitasatosporales; family Streptomycetaceae; genus Streptomyces; species Streptomyces sp. NPDC003697. The sequence goes on along the minus strand of NZ_JBSFNN010000053.1, from coordinate 42,957 downwards.
CGGTGGAGCTGGGCCTGGGCCGTCGGCAGCAGCCGGTGGGCCAGGACGGCGACGGCGAGGTCCTGCACGTCGTCCGGCAGGGCGTAGTCCCGGCCGCTGAGGGCGGCGGACGCCTTGGTGGCGCGCAGCAGGTGCAGGGTGGCGCGCGGGGAGGCGCCGAGTCTGAGGTCGGGGTGGGTGCGGGTGGCGGCGACCAGGTCCACGGCGTAGCGCCGGACCGTCTCGGCCACGTGGACCCCGCGCACGGCCTCGACCAGCTTGACGATCTCGTCCGCGTGGGCGACCGGCTGGAGATCGTCCAGGGGGCTCACCCCGCCGTGCACGTCCAGCATCTGCAGCTCGGCGTCCGCGCTCGGGTAGCCGATGGAGACGCGGGCCATGAAGCGGTCGCGCTGGGCCTCGGGCAGCGGGTAGGTGCCCTCCATCTCGACCGGGTTCTGCGTGGCCACCACCATGAACGGGCTGGGCAGCTCGTAGGTCTGCCCGTCGATGGTGACCTGGCGCTCCTCCATCGACTCCAGCAGCGCCGACTGCGTCTTGGGCGAGGCGCGGTTGATCTCGTCGCCGATCACGATCTGCGCGAAGATGGCACCCGGCTTGAACTCGAAGTCCCTGCGCTGCTGGTCCCAGATGGACACGCCGGTGATGTCCGACGGCAGCAGGTCGGGGGTGAACTGGATGCGCCGTACCGAGCAGTCGATGGACCGTGCCAGCGCCTTGGCGAGCATCGTCTTGCCCACGCCCGGGACGTCCTCGATCAGGAGGTGCCCCCCGGCGAGCAGCACGGTCAGCGAAAGCCGTACGACCTCGGGCTTGCCCTCGATCACTGCTTCCACCGAACCGCGCACACGCTCCACGGTGGCGGTCAGATCGTCCCCCACCCTCGCATACGCTCCGGCGGAGGCACCCCCGTGGCCCGCTCGCTCGTCATAGGTCGTCACCCGGCCCTCCTCGGCCCTTCCCCGAACTCCGAAGGAGCAGGGGATTCCCCAACTTTCCCGGACCGACGCGCCGCTGTGCCGCCCGGCCCACCCCGAAACCCGGCACCGCGCGGGGCAACCCCCGCGCGACGCCGCACCCCGCATTCTTGTTGCCGTTACCGGTTCGTGTCACTCGCCTGTGGACAAGTGGCCGCGATCTGTCAGGTCTTAGGACCTTTTGTGGACGGCGAGGCGGGTGCCGTGGAGTTCCGGGGCGGGCGCGCGGGATCAGGCGGGGTCGACCTCGCGCAGCAGCCCCGTCCTGACGTCGAAGACGAAGCCGCGCACGTCGTCGGTGTGCAGCAGGAACGGCGAGGTGCGCACGCGCTGCATCGACTGCCGGACGTCCTGGTCGACATCGCGGAACGCCTCCACGGCCCAGGCGGGACGCTGACCGACCTCCATCTCCAGCTCGTGCCGGAACTCCTCCGTGAGGGACTCCAGACCGCAGCCCGTGTGGTGGATGAGGACGACGCTGCGGGTGCCGAGCGCCCGCTGGCTGATGGTCAGGGAGCGGATCACGTCGTCGGTGACGACGCCGCCCGCGTTGCGGATGGTGTGGCAGTCGCCGAGCTCCAGGCCCAGCGCGGCGTGCAGGTCGAGGCGCGCGTCCATGCACGCCACCACGGCGACGTGCAGGACGGGCCGGGCGTCCATGCCGGGGTCGGTGAACGCGGCGGCGTAGCGCCCGTTGGCCTCCACGAGCCGGTCGGTGACCGCGCCGCGCGCCATGGCGCCTTCGGATCCGGAGGGAGCTGCTGCAGAAGTCGTCATACTCATGACGGTACTGGTCGCAGGTGCTCCGGTCCTGCCGTGAGGGGGGACAAAGAACGCCATCGTGGCTCGTTGTGAGCGACTCCACACCCAGCGCCAGCGCCGCCATCCGGGTGAATCCGGGCGGGGCGGCGTGTCGCCGCCGCCGGGGCGGGCGACGCGCAGGCCGGTTGATTGACCGGGAGACACGGTGGACTAAAGTGACGCGAAGCGGGAGGCGCGGCCCTCCCTGCTGGACTGCATTCCCCCGGAGACCCCGGCACCCGCACGGACGGTCTCCTCGCGTGCGCGGCGCGTACGCACGGCTCGACCTCCTCCCGCTCCCGGTCGGCTGACGCCTCCGGCGCCGGCGGCCTCCCCTTCACCGGGGACCATCCCGGCGCCGCCGGGACAGGGCGGGGACCCGGCGGTGCGTACCGCGGCGCCGGATCTGAGAGGGCCCAGGAAATGAACGGGCGCGAAGCGCTTCCGTACGAGGGTGGTGGCGGGCGACGGGAGGGCAACACCCGGCACGTCCCCGTGATGCTCCGCCGGTGCCTGGACCTGCTGGCGCCCGCCCTGGAGCGGCCGGGAGCGGTGGTCGTCGACTGCACCCTCGGCCTCGGCGGCCACAGCGAGGCCCTGCTCACCCGCTTCCCCGACGCCCGGCTCATCGGCCTGGACCGCGACAAGGAGGCCCTGCGCCTGTCCGGGGAGCGCCTCGCCCCCTTCGGCGAGCGGGCCACCCTGGTGCACGCCGTCTACGACGAGCTGCCCGAGGTGCTCGACCGCCTCGACGTCCCGCGCGTGCAGGGCGTCCTGTTCGACCTCGGCGTCTCCTCCATGCAGCTCGACGAGGCCGACCGCGGCTTCGCCTACGCCCAGGACGCCCCCCTGGACATGCGCATGGACCAGACGACCGGCCTCAGCGCCGCCGAGGTCCTCAACACCTACCCGGCCGGCGAACTGGTCCGCATCCTGCGGGCCTACGGCGAGGAGAAGCAGGCCAAGCGGATCGTGGCCGCGATCGTGCGCGAGCGCGACAAGGAGCCGTTCACCAACAGCGCCCGCCTGGTGGAGCTGATCCGCGACGCGCTTCCGCAGGCCGCCAAGCGCACCGGCGGCAACCCGGCCAAGCGCACCTTCCAGGCGCTGCGCATCGAGGTCAACGGCGAACTCACGGTCCTGCAACGGGCGGTCCCTGCCGCGGTCGGGGCGCTCGCCGTCGGCGGGCGGATCGCCGTGCTGTCCTACCACTCGCTGGAAGACCGTCTGGTGAAGCAGGTGTTCGCGGCCGGCGCCGCCATCACCGCGCCGCCGGGGCTGCCGGTCGTGCCCGAGCGCTACCAGCCCCGGCTCAAGCTGCTCACCCGGGGTGCCGAACTTCCCACCGAGGAAGAGATCGCGGAGAACCGGCGAGCGGCACCCGCGCGGCTGCGCGGGGCCGAGCGCATCAGGGAGGACGCCGAGTGAGCCAGGCGACGGGACGGCCGTACGGGTGCGACGTCCCCACCCGCCGCGCGACGGGCGCGCGGGACCAGCGGAGTCGGGGGGAGCGGTGAGCGGGAAACCCGAACTGAGGGGGCGTGCCGCCCGGCTGGCCCGGCTCTTCCCGGCGAAGCGGGCGCAGGCCGCCCGCACGCCCTTCGTCCTCCTCGTCGTGCTCCTCCTCGGCGGTGGTCTCATCGGGCTGCTCGTGCTGAACTCCGCGCTCAGCGAGGGGGCGTTCGAGCTCGACGACCTCAAGAAGGACACCAAGAACCTCACCGACGAGGAACAGGCCCTGCAGCGGGACATCGACTCCTACTCCGCCCCCGACGCCCTGCAGCGCCGCGCCCGCGAGCTCGGCATGGTGCCCGGCGGCGACCCGGCCTTCCTCGACCCCGACGGCACCGTGAACGGCGTGCCCTCGCCTGCGCAGGCCGACCGGTCCTCGCTGCAGGACCCGGCGGACGTGCTGCCCCCGGAAGCGCCGGCCACCTCGCCCTACCCCGGGCAGAGTGCGCCCGCGGCGGACCCCCTGGGCACACCGCCGGCCGGCCCGGTGGACGTCCCGCCCGCCGGCCCGGGCGTCACGGCCGCCCCCGCCGTACCCCAGCCCGCCACGACCCCGACCCCCGGCAGGTGACGGAAGTGTCCGACAGGGAACCGCCGCGTCGCCGCGTGCCCGGACCCGCCAGGCCGTCCCGCCCGGGAAACCGGCGCGGTCCCGCACCCGGCGTCCGTCCGGCGCGCCGCCCCGGCCCGGCCCGCAGGCCCGCGCCTCCCAAGGCCATCCGGCTGGGCAGCCCGCGCCCGCGACTGCGCCTGGTCACCCTCGCGCTGACCCTGGTGCTGCTCGTCTTCGTCGGACGGCTGCTGCAGGTGCAGGCCGTCGACGCCGGCGCGTACGCCGCCAAGGCCGACCAGAACCGGTACGTCGTCCACACCATCGCCGCCGAGCGGGGCGGCATCACCGACCGCAACGGCGTCGCCCTGGCCATCAGCGTGGACGCGGACGACATCACGGCCGACCCCACGATGTTCACGGCCGAGGAACTGAAGATCGGCGACGGTCCCGAGCAGGCGGCCGCCCTGCTCGCCCCGATCCTCGGCCAGGACCAGGCCGGGATCGCCAGGAAGCTGCGGACGCAGAACACCCGGTACGTGCTCCTGGCCCGCCGCCAGACCCCCGAGGTCTGGAAGCAGATCAAGGACCTGAAGACCGCGCTGGCAAAGAAGTCCCAGACGGACAGGACCACCGTCAACGTCCTCGCCGGCGTCTTCTCCGACCCCAGCAGCAAGCGCGTGTACCCCAACGGCGACCTCGCCGCCGGGATACTGGGCTGGGTCAACGCCGAGGGCAGGGGCGGCGGCGGCGTCGAGCAGCAGATGGAGGCGGAGCTGGCCGGCAAGGAGGGCAGCATCCGCTACGCCCAGTCCGGCGGCCACGAGGTGCCGACCGTGGGGTCCACCGAGACCCCGGCGGTGCCCGGCTCCGACGTCGAGCTCACCGTCGACCGCGACATCCAGTGGGCCGCGCAGAACGCCATCACCGAGCAGGTGGAGAAGTCCGGCGCCGACCGCGGCTACGTGATCGTGCAGGACACCCGGACCGGCGAGATCCTCGCCATGGCCGACTCGCCGGGCTTTGACCCCAACGACCTCGCCCACGCCGACCCGGCCGCCCTGGGCAACGCCGCCCTGCAGGACGCCTACGAGCCCGGCTCCACCGCCAAGGTCATGTCGATGGCCGCCGTCCTGCAGGAGAACGCGGCCGAACCGCTCACGCACGTCGTCGTGCCCAACCGGCTGCACCGCGGCGACCGCCTCTTCCAGGACGACGTCGACCACGACACCTGGAACCTGACGCTCAACGGCGTCCTCGCCAAATCCAGCAACATCGGCACGATCCTGGCCACCGGCCAGCTCGGCAGGACGCAGCGGCAGGCCAACAAGGTCCTCTACTCCTACCTGCGCAAGTTCGGCATCGGCGAACCGACCGGACTCGGCTTCCCCGGGGAGACCCGGGGCATCCTCGCGCCGCCGGACAAGTGGTCCACCTCGCAGCAGTACACGATCCCTTTCGGCCAGGGCTTCTCCATCAACGCGATGCAGGCAGCGTCCGTCTACTCGACGATCGCCAACGGCGGCGTCCGCGTGGAGCCCACCCTGGTGCGCGGCACCAAGGGGGCCGACGGGCACTTCACGCCCGCCCCGAAGCCGGACCGGACCCGGGTCGTGAGCGCGAGGACGGCCAAGGAGCTCGCCCGGATGCTGGAGTCCGTGGTGGACGACGAACAGGGCACCGGCACCAGGGCGCGCATCCCCGGCTACCGCGTCGCGGGCAAGACGGGTACGGCCAACCGCGTGGATCCGGCCACCGGCAAGTACCGCGGCTACACCTCCTCGTTCGCCGGGTTCGCCCCCGCCGACAACCCGCGCGTGACCGTGTACTGCGCGATCCAGAACGCCACGAGAGGCAGCTACTTCGGCGGTCAGATCTGCGGCCCGATCTACAAGCAGGTCATGGAGTTCGCGCTGAAGACCCTCCAGGTGCCGCCGACCGGGGCGCGGCCCGCGAACCTGCCCGTCGACTTCAAGCCATGACCGGCTCCGCCGTCCGCACCACCGCGCACCACCGATCAGGAACGAGCCCGTGACAACGATCACCCCCGATCCCGGGAACCACGACCCCGTCGGCAGCTCACTTCGCTCCCAGGCGGCCACGCCCGGTACGCTCACCGCCGTGCCACACGCTGATCAGTCCCACATCACCCACAAGGGCGCTTCCGTGAACTGTCCGGGAGCGCCGCGACCGGACCACGTCTCCGCCACCCCCCTCGCGGAGCTCGCCGGGCAGCTGGGTGCCGGGCAGCCGACGGGCGCGCGGGACGCCGTCGAGGTCACGGGCATCACCCATGACTCGCGTGCCGTGCGCCCCGGCGACCTGTACGCCGCCCTGCCCGGCGCCCGCGCCCACGGCGCCGACTTCGTCACGCAGGCGGCCTCCCTCGGTGCCGTCGCCGTGCTGACCGACCCGACGGGCGCCGAGCGCGCCGCCGCGAGCGGCCTGCCCGTGCTGGTCGTGGACGATCCGCGCGGACGCATGGGCGAGCTCGCGGCCACCGTCTACGGCCGTCCGGGCCGCGACCTGCTCCAGATCGGCATCACCGGCACCTCCGGCAAGACCACCACCGCCTACCTGGTCGAGGGCGGCCTGAAGACGGTCAAGGCCACGGGACTGATCGGCACGGTGGAGACGCGCATCGGCGACACGCGCATCAAGTCCGAGCGCACCACCCCCGAAGCGACCGACCTCCAGGCGCTGTTCGCGGTCATGCGCGAACGCGGTGTCGAGGCCGTCGCCATGGAGGTCTCCAGCCATGCCCTGGTCCTCGGCCGGGTCGACGGCTGCGTCTTCGACATCGGCGTGTTCACCAACCTCAGCCCGGAGCACATGGAGTTCCACTCCGACATGGAGGACTACTTCCGGGCCAAGGCACGGCTGTTCACCCCGGAGCGCAGCCGGCTCGGCGTGGTCAACCACGACGACGAGTACGGGCGCCGGCTCGCCGGGGAGGCCACGGTCCCCGTCGTGACGTACTCCGCCGAGGGCCACCCCGACGCCGACTGGCGCGCCGAGGAGGTGCGCATCGGCCCCATGGACTCCACGTTCACCGTCGTCGGGCCCGAGGGGCGGCGTATCAGCGCCAGATCGCCCCTGCCGGGCCCCTTCAACGTGGCCAACACCCTCGCCGCCATCGTCGCGCTGGCCGCCGCGGGCCTCGACCCGCAGACCGCGGCCGACGGCATCGCCGCGGTGCCGGGCGTGCCGGGCCGGCTGGAGCGCGTCGACGCCGGACAGCCCTACCTCGCGGTCGTCGACTACGCGCACAAGACGGACGCCGTCGAATCGGTGCTCCGCGCCCTGCGCAAGGTCACCAAGGGCCGGTTGCACGTCGTCCTCGGCTGCGGCGGCGACCGTGACACGACCAAGCGCGCGCCGATGGGCGCCGCCGTGGCCCGGCTCGCCGACACGGCCGTGCTGACCTCCGACAACCCCCGCTCCGAGGACCCCCTCGCCATCCTCGCGGCCATGCTGCAGGGCGCGGCGTCCGTGCCCTCGCACGAACGCGGCGAGGTGCTCCTGTTCGAGGACCGGGCCGCCGCGATCGCCGCCGCCGTCGACCGGGCACGGCCCGGGGACACGGTGCTGGTCGCGGGCAAGGGCCACGAGCAGGGCCAGGACATCGCCGGTGTCGTCCGTCCCTTCGACGACCGCCAGGTGCTCCGCGAAGCTATCCAGAAGACTCAGGGATGAACTTGTGATCGCCCTCTCCCTCGCCGAGATCGCAGAAGTCGTCGGCGGGCAGACGCACGACATACCGGATCCGTCCGTCCAGGTCACCGGGCCCGTCGTCCGGGACTCCCGGGAGGCAGGGCCGGGCAGCCTCTTCGTCGCCTTCGTCGGCGAACGCGTCGACGGCCACGACTTCGCCCGGGCGGTCGTGGCGGCGGGCGCCGCCGCCGTGCTGGCCTCACGCCCCGTCGGCGTGCCCGCGATCGTGGTCGAGGACGTGCAGGCCGCCCTCGGCGCCCTCGCCCGCCATGTGGTGCGCCGGCTCGGCACGACCCTCGTGGCTCTGACCGGCTCGGCCGGCAAGACCAGCACCAAGGACCTCATCGCCCAGGTGCTGCAGCGCTCGGGCCCCACGGTCTTCACCCCCGGCTCCCTCAACAACGAGATCGGGCTGCCGCTGACCGCGCTGACCGCCACCGAGGAGACCCGGTTCCTCGTGCTGGAGATGGGCGCCCGCGGCATCGGCCACATCCGGTACCTGACGGAGCTGACACCGCCGAGGATCGGCCTGGTGCTGAACGTCGGCAGCGCCCACATCGGGGAGTTCGGCGGCCGGGAGCAGATCGCCCAGGCGAAGGGCGAGCTGGTCGAGTCGCTGCCCGCGGCCGAGGACGGGGGCGTGGCGGTCCTCAACGCCGACGACCCGTTGGTCCGGGCCATGGCCGCCCGTACGAAGGCCAGGGTGGTCCTCTTCGGGGAGTCCGACGAAGCGGACGTCTCCGCCGAGAACGTGCGGCTCACGGCCGGCGGACGGCCCTCGTTCAGGCTTCACACACCCTCCGGTGCAAGCGATGTGACCATGCGCCTGTACGGTGAGCACCACGTGTCGAACGCGCTCGCCGCGGCCGCCGTCGCCCATGAGCTGGGCATGTCCGCGGAAGAGATCGCCACCGCGCTCTCCGAGGCGGGCTCCCTCTCCCGCTGGCGGATGGAGGTCACCGAGCGCCCTGACGGCGTGACGATCGTCAACGACGCCTACAACGCGAACCCGGAGTCCATGCGGGCCGCCCTGCGCGCGCTGGTGGCGATGGGGGAGGCCTCACGGGCACGAGGGGGTCGCACGTGGGCGGTGCTCGGCAAGATGGCCGAGCTCGGGGACGAGGCGCTCGCCGAGCACGACGCGGTCGGACGGCTCGCCGTCCGGCTCAACGTCAGCAAGCTCGTCGCGGTCGGGGGCAGGGAAGCGTCCTGGCTGCAACTGGGCGCATATAACGAGGGTTCGTGGGGTGAGGAGTCGGTGCACGTGTCCGACGCACAGGCGGCGATCGACCTGTTGCGCAGCGAGTTGCGCCCGGGGGACGTCGTACTCGTGAAGGCGTCGCGTTCGGTCGGTCTCGAGAGCGTCGCCGAGGCGCTCCTGGAGACCGGTGCCGAGGGTGAGGTTGCCGCCCGATGATGAAGCAGATCCTGTTCGCAGGTGTCATTGGCCTCTTCCTGACGCTGGTCGGCACACCGCTGCTGATCAAGCTCCTGGCCCGCAAGGGCTACGGCCAGTACATCCGCGACGACGGCCCGCGCGAGCACGCCAGCAAGCGCGGTACGCCGACCATGGGCGGCATCGCGTTCATCCTGGCGACGGTCGCCGCGTACTTCCTGGCCAAGGTGATCACGGTCTACCTGGACCCGAAGGCCGACGCGACGCCGACCTTCTCCGGCCTGCTGGTCCTCGGCCTGATGGTCGGCATGGGCCTGGTCGGCTTCCTCGACGACTACATCAAGATCGTCAAGCGTCGTTCGCTGGGTCTGCGCGCCAAGGCGAAGATGGCCGGCCAGCTCATCGTCGGCATCGCCTTCGCCGTGCTCGCGCTGCAGTTCTCCGACAACCGCGGCAACACCCCCGCCTCCACCAAGTTGTCGTTCATCACGGACTTCGGCTGGACGATCGGCCCGGTGCTGTTCGTGGTCTGGGCGCTGTTCATGATCCTCGCGATGTCCAACGGCGTGAACCTCACCGACGGCCTGGACGGTCTGGCGACCGGCGCCTCCGTGCTCGTCTTCGGCGCCTACACCTTCATCGGCGTCTGGCAGTTCCAGGAGTCGTGCGCCAACTCGCTGACGCTGACCAACCCGAACGCCTGCTTCGAGGTCCGAGACCCGCTCGACCTCGCCGTTGTCGCCTCGGCGCTGATGGGCGCCTGCCTGGGCTTCCTGTGGTGGAACACCTCGCCCGCCAAGATCTTCATGGGCGACACCGGTTCGCTGGCGCTCGGCGGTGTGCTCGCCGGCCTCGCGATCTGCTCCCGCACCGAGCTGCTGCTCGCGCTGCTCGGCGGCCTGTTCGTCCTGATCACCATGTCGGTCGTCATCCAGGTCGGCTCCTTCCGTCTCACCGGGAAGCGGGTGTTCCGGATGGCGCCGCTCCAGCACCACTTCGAACTCAAGGGCTGGTCCGAAGTGCTCGTCGTGGTCCGTTTCTGGATCATCCAGGGCATCTGCGTCATCGTCGGTCTGGGCCTCTTCTACGCGGGATGGGCAGCGGACAAGTGACCGACTGGCAGGGGAAGAACGTCACCGTCGCCGGACTCGGCGTCTCCGGTGTCCCGGCGGCCCGGGTGCTCAGCGGCCTCGGCGCCCACGTCACCGTCGTCAACGACGGCGACGACGAACGGGCACGGGAGCAGGCCGCCGAACTGAGGTCCCTGGGCGTCACCGTGCGCCTCGGCGACGGTGCGACCCTGCCCGAGGGCACCGAGCTCGTCGTCACCGCGCCCGGCTGGAAGCCGGACAAGCCGCTGTTCGCCGCGGCGGCCGAGGCCGGCGTCCCCGTCTGGGGCGACGTCGAGCTGGCCTGGCGGCTGCGCGGCCCCGACGCTCCCCCCTGGCTGGCCGTCACGGGCACCAACGGCAAGACCACGACCGTGCAGATGCTCGCCTCCATCCTGACGGCGGCGGGCCTGCGCACCGCCGCCGTCGGCAACATCGGCGTCTCACTGCTGGACGCGGTGCTCGGCGAGCAGGAGTACGACGTCCTGGCGGTGGAGCTGTCGAGCTACCAGCTCCACTGGGCGCCGTCGCTGCGCGCACACTCCGCCGCCGTGCTCAACCTGGCGCCCGACCACCTCGACTGGCACGGCTCCATGGCCGCCTACGCCGCCGACAAGGGCCGCATCTACGAGGGCAATCGGGTCGCCTGCGTCTACAACGTCGCCGACAGGGCCACCGAGGACCTGGTCCGCGAGGCCGATGTCGAGGAGGGCTGCCGGGCGGTCGGCTTCACCCTCGGCACCCCGGGACCGTCCCAACTCGGCGTCGTGGACGGCATCCTGGTCGACCGGGCCTTCGTCGAGAACCGGCAGAAGAACGCCCAGGAGCTCGCCGAGGTCGCCGACGTCAACCCGCCGGCCCCGCACAACGTCGCCAACGCACTCGCCGCCGCGGCCCTCGCGCGCGCCTTCGGAGTGCCCGCCGCGGCCGTACGGGACGGCCTGCGGGCGTTCACCCCGGACGCCCACCGGATCGCGCACGTGGCCGACGTGGACGGCGTCGCCTACATCGACGACTCCAAGGCCACCAACACCCATGCCGCCGAAGCGTCGTTGGCCTCCTACGAGTCCATCGTGTGGATCGCCGGCGGACTGGCCAAGGGCGCGACCTTCGACGAACTCGTCGCCAAGTCCGCGCCGCGGTTGCGCGGAGCCGTCCTCATCGGCGCGGACCGCGCGCTGATCCGCGAAGCCCTCGCGCGACACGCCCCGGAAGTACCCGTCGTCGACCTCGACCGGACCGACACTGGGGCGATGCTCCAGGCCGTCCAGGAGGCGCAGCGGCTCGCCGGGCCCGGTGACACGGTGCTGCTGGCCCCGGCCTGCGCCTCCATGGACATGTTCGCCAACTACAACAGGCGCGGTGACGCGTTCGCCCAGGCGGTGCGCGAACTCGGCGCCTGACCCGGCCGCCTGCCGGGCGACCTTGGGAGGGACGCATGGGACGCGCGAGTGAGCGCGGGGGGCGCGCCGTCGCCGGCACGGGCAGGCGTGGCCCGCGGGCGCGGCGGACCGCACGAAAGCGGTCACCGCTGCCGTACGGCGGAGGTGCCGATGCCCGGTAGCCGCACAGGCCGGCCGCCCGTCCAGCGGGCCGCGCGGCGGCCCGTGAGCGCCCGGCCGCTCCAGGACAACGCGGTGCGCCGGCTGGTCACGCGCGCCCGCCGCGCCTGGGACCGGCCGCTGACCGCGTACTACCTGATCCTCGGCGGCAGTGCGCTGATCACCGTCCTCGGCCTGGTGATGGTGTACTCGGCCTCCCAGATCACGGCGCTGCAGATGTCACTCCCGGGCTCGTACTTCTTCCGCAAGCAGCTGCTCGCCGCCGTCATCGGCGCCGGTCTGCTGTTCGCGGCGTCCCGGATGCCGGTGCGGCTGCACCGGGCGCTCGCCTACCCCATCCTGGCGGGCGCGGTCTTCCTGATGATGCTGGTGCAGGTGCCGGGGATAGGGATGTCGGTCAACGGCAACCAGAACTGGATCTCGCTCGGCGGCTCCTTCCAGATCCAGCCCAGCGAGATCGGCAAGCTGGCACTGGTGCTGTGGGGCGCCGACCTGATCGCGCGCAAGCAGGACAGGAGACTGCTCACGCAGTGGAAGCACATGCTGGTGCCGCTCGTGCCGGTCGCCTTCATGCTGCTCGGCCTGATCATGCTCGGCGGCGACATGGGGACGGCGATCATCCTCACCGCGATCCTCTTCGGCCTGCTGTGGCTGGCGGGCGCGCCCACGCGGCTGTTCGTCGGCGTGCTGTCGGTCGCCACCGCGATCGGGGTGTTCCTCATCAAGACCAACCCCAACCGCATGGACCGGCTCGCCTGCATCGGCGCGACCGACCTCGGGCCGGGCGGGAGCTGCTGGCAGGCCGTGCACGGGATCTACGCCCTCGCGTCCGGCGGACTGTTCGGATCCGGCCTCGGCGCGAGTGTGGAGAAATGGGGCCAACTGCCCGAAGCCCACACCGACTTCATCTTCGCCGTCACCGGCGAGGAACTGGGTCTGGCGGGAACACTGTCGGTCCTCGCCCTCTTCGCGGCTCTAGGCTATGCGGGTATCCGCGTGGCCGGACGCACGGAGGACCCCTTCGTCAGGTATGCCGCGGGAGGCGTGACCACCTGGATCACCGCGCAAGCGGTGATCAACATCGGTGCGGTGCTCGGTCTGCTGCCGATCGCCGGCGTCCCCCTCCCGCTGTTCTCCTACGGAGGGTCGGCCCTGCTGCCGGCCATGTTCGCCATCGGGCTGCTGATCGCCTTCGCGCGCGACGAGCCCGCTGCGCGGGCGGCGCTTGCGATGCGGCAACCTCGCTTTGGTAGAAAGCGGGCAGGAGGCTCCGCGTCCGATCGGGGAACCCGGCGTGGGCCCGATCGGGGGCCTCGGAGATGGAACACGATGAGACGGCGTGCCTCGGCGGCGCGTTCGTCCGGAGAGCGGTGAATTTCGGTGCATGTCGTACTCGCCGGTGGAGGGACCGCCGGCCACATCGAGCCCGCGCTCGCCCTCGCGGACGCCCTGCGCAGGCAGGACCCGACCGTGGGGATCACGGCCCTGGGCACGGAGCGCGGTCTGGAGACCCGGCTGGTTCCGGAGCGGGGCTATGAGCTGGCGCTCATTCCGGCGGTGCCGCTGCCGCGCAAGCCGACCCCCGAGCTGATCACCGTCCCGGGCCGGCTGCGGGGCACGATCAAGGCGGCCGAGCAGGTCCTGGAGCGCACCAAGGCGGACGCCGTCGTCGGCTTCGGCGGCTACGTGGCCCTGCCCGGCTATCTGGCGGCCAAGCGGCTCGGGGTGCCGATCGTCATCCACGAGGCGAACGCCCGCCCCGGCCTGGCCAACAAGATCGGTTCGCGGTACGCCGCCCAGGTCGCCGTGTCCACGCCGGACAGCAAGCTGAGGGGCGCCCGCTACATCGGGATCCCGCTGCGCCGCACCATCTCGACCCTCGACCGGGCCGCCGTGCGCCCCGAGGCGCGCGCGGCGTTCGGGCTCGACCCCAACCTGCCGACGCTGCTGGTCTCCGGCGGCTCGCAGGGCGCCCGCCGCCTCAACGAGGTCGTCCAGCAGGTCGCCCCCTACCTCCAGCAGGCCGGGATCCAGATCCTGCACGCGGTCGGCCCGAAGAACGAACTGCCACAGGTGCACCAGATGCCGGGAATGCCCCCGTACATCCCGGTAAGTTACCTGGACCGGATGGATCTCGCGTACGCCGCGGCCGACATGATGCTCTGCCGCGCGGGTGCGATGACCGTCGCCGAGCTCTCCGCCGTCGGACTCCCGGCCGCCTACGTCCCGCTGCCCATCGGCAACGGCGAACAGCGGCTGAACGCCCAGCCGGTGGTCAAGGCCGGCGGCGGCCTGCTGGTCGACGACGCGGAGCTGACCCCGCAGTGGGTGCAGCAGAACGTCCTGCCCGTGCTCGCCGATCCGCACCGGCTGTACCAGATGTCCCGCGCCGCCGCCGAGTTCGGCCGCCGGGACGCCGACGACCTGCTCGTCGGCATGGTGTACGAGGCCATCGCCTCGCACCGCTAGGACCCTACGCACGGAGGGCAGAGAGCGTGGCCGGACCGACCACCGCCGAGCGCGGTGACCGCCGACAGGAGTCGTCCGGCCCGCCTCGGGCCGGACGGCTGAGGCGTCGGCGCCTTCGTGCGATCGTCATCCTGGCGGCCGCCGGCGCCCTCCTCGGCGGCGGCTCGCTCTGGGTGCTGTACGGCTCGCAGTGGCTGCGCGTCGAGCGGGTATCCGTCTCCGGCACGCGCGTGTTGACCCCCGCGCAGGTGCGCACGGCCGCCGAGGTCCCGGTCGGGGCGCCGCTGGCCTCCGTGGGCACGGACGCCATCGAGGCCCGGCTGCGGCGCAGGCTGCCCCGGATCGACGCGGTGGCCGTGGGCCGCTCCTGGCCCGACGGCATCACCCTGGAGGTGACGGAGCGTGCCGCCGTGCTGGTGGAGGAGAAGGGCGGGAGGTTCGTCGAAGTGGACGCCGAGGGGGTCCGGTTCGCCACGGTCTCCCGCGCGCCGACAGGTGTGCCCGTCCTGGAACTGTCCCCCTCCCGCACGCCCTCCACGGCGGCGAGTCTGCGCCGCTTCGGCCCGGACCGGCTGGTGCGCGCGGCCGTCGCGGTGGCCGGGCGCCTCCCCGCCGCCGTCGCGCGGCAGACCAGGGCCGTCAAGGTCCGTACCTACGACGACATCTCACTGGAGTTGAGCGGCGGGCGCACCGTGGCGTGGGGCAGCGGCGAGCAGGGGGAGGCGAAGGCGCGCGCGCTGACCGCGCTGATGAAAGCCTCGTCCGGCGCGCGGCACTTCGACGTCAGCGTCCCCACCGCTCCCGCGTCATCGGGGAGTTGACGCACATCAGCGCAGGCCAGCCCCCTGGGTGGGCAGCGCCATGCCTGATCACATAGGGTGAAAAGAAAAACGGGAGGTTCGGCGTGTTCGTTGAACGGGCGCCACTTGTCGACTTACTGTCCTGTTCAGAAGACTTCAGGGAACAGGCACACTGGTAACCCTAAACTTCAGGGTTAGGGTTCGGGTCGGCATTCGGAACCGTCCCATTCGGCATCAGTCGCCGGCCCGCGGCGCGCAGCGCGTCCCGCGAACCGGTGACACGTAACTCGAGGCGAGAGGCCTTCGACGTGGCAGCACCGCAGAACTACCTCGCAGTCATCAAAGTCATCGGTGTCGGCGGCGGTGGTGTCAATGCCATCAACCGGATGATCGAGGTCGGTCTCAAGGGCGTCGAGTTCATCGCCATCAACACCGACGCACAGGCGCTGTTGATGAGCGACGCCGACGTCAAGCTCGACGTCGGCCGCGAACTCACCCGCGGACTCGGCGCCGGAGCCAACCCGGCCGTCGGCCGCAAGGCCGCCGAGGACCACCGCGAGGAGATCGAGGAGGTCCTCAAGGGGGCCGACATGGTCTTCGTGACGGCCGGTGAAGGCGGCGGCACCGGCACCGGCGGCGCGCCCGTCGTGGCCAACATCGCACGCTCCCTCGGCGCCCTCACCATCGGCGTGGTCACCCGCCCGTTCACCTTCGAGGGACGGCGCCGGGCGAACCAGGCCGAGGACGGCATCGCCGAGCTCCGCGAAGAGGTCGACACCCTCATCGTCATCCCCAACGACCGGCTGCTGTCCATCTCGGACCGCCAGGTCAGCGTGCTCGACGCGTTCAAGTCGGCGGACCAGGTGCTGCTGTCCGGTGTGCAGGGCATCACGGACCTGATCACCACCCCCGGCCTGATCAACCTGGACTTCGCCGACGTGAAGTCGGTCATGTCCGAGGCCGGTTCGGCCCTCATGGGCATCGGCTCCGCCCGCGGCGACGACCGCGCCGTGGCCGCGGCCGAGATGGCGATCTCCTCACCGCTCCTGGAGGCGTCCATCGACGGCGCACGGGGCGTGCTGCTGTCCATCTCCGGCGGCTCCGACCTCGGCCTGTTCGAGATCAACGAGGCCGCCCAGCTCGTCAGCGAGGCCGCCCACCCCGAGGCCAACATCATCTTCGGCGCCGTCATCGACGACGCCCTCGGCGACGAGGTCCGCGTCACCGTGATCGCGGCCGGCTTCGACGGCGGTCAGCCGCCGGCCCGGCGCGACAACGTCCTCGGCTCGTCCTCGGTCAAGCGCGAGGAGCCCGCCCCGGTGCGGCCGCAGCCCGAGAGCCGGCCCACGTTCGGCTCCCTGGGCAGCGTGACACCCAAGGAGGAGCCGGAGGCCCCCGTTCCCGCGCCGGCCGCGGAGCCGGTGGACCCGCCGGCGCCCACCCCGCCGCTCCCGCCGTCCCGGACCTACGCGGACAGCGCGGCCGAGGAACTGGACGTGCCGGACTTCCTCAAGTGATAGGACAGCGCGACACCGTGAACGGCGCGCACTTCGCCTTCACCGACCGGTGGGGCGGGGTGAGCGCCGTTCCGTACGAGGAGCTCAACCTGGGCGGCGCGGTCGGCGACGACCCCGCGGCCGTGCGCACCAACCGGGAACTGGCCGCCGGTGCCCTCGGACTCGATCCGGACCGGGTGGTCTGGATGAACCAGGTGCACGGCAGCGAGGTCGCCCGGGTCGACGGTCCGTGGACCACGCGTACCGCCCCGGCGGTCGACGGCCTGGTGACCGCCGTCCGCGGCCTCGCCCTGGCCGTCCTGACCGCCGACTGCGTGCCGGTACTGCTCGCGGACCCGGTCGCCGAAGTGGTGGCGGCGGCCCACGCGGGACGGCCCGGCATGGTCGCCGGTGTGGTTCCCGCCGCGGTCGACGCGATGGTCTCGCTCGGTGCCGATCCCGCCCGGATCGTCGCCCGCACCGGACCGGCCGTCTGCGGCCGGTGCTACGAGGTGCCGGAGGAGATGCGCGCCGAGGTGGCCGCCGTCGAGCCGGCCGCGCACGCCGAGACGAGCTGGGGCACCCCGGCGGTCGACGTGAGCGCCGGCGTGCACGCGCAACTCGAACGGCTCGGGGTGCGTGACCGGCAGCAGTCGCCGGTGTGCACGCGTGAGTCGCGCGACCACTACTCGTACCGCCGCGACCGCGCCACCGGGCGGCTCGCGGGCTATGTCTGGCTGGACTGAGGGGGCATGACGGAGCGTAAGGGCGAACTCGCCGCCAACCTGGCGAGGGTGGAGGAGCGCATCGCCGCCGCGTGCGCGGTCGCGGGCCGCGCGCGGGAGGAAGTCACCCTCATCGTGGTCACCAAGACCTACCCCGCGGCGGATGTGCGGATCCTGGCGGACCTCGGGGTGCGGCAGGTCGCCGAGAACCGCGACCAGGAAGCGGCGCCGAAGGCCGCCGCATGTGCGGATCTGCCCCTCACTTGGCACTTCGTGGGCCAGTTGCAGACCAACAAAGTACGTTCCGTGGCCGGTTATGCCGACATCGTGCAGTCCGTCGACCGTTCGCGGCTCGTCGCGGCCCTGTCGAAGGAGGCCGTGCGGGCCGGGCGCGAGGTGGGCTGCCTCATCCAGGTCGCCCTCGACGCGGGGGCGAGCGGACGGGGTGAGCGCGGCGGCGTGGCGCCTGGCGGCATCGGCGAGTTGGCCGATCTCGTCGCCGGGTCCCCGGGCCTCCGGCTCGACGGGCTGATGACCGTCGCGCCGCTCACCGGGGAGTACGCCGGACGTCAACGAGCGGCGTTCGAACGGCTCATGGATTTGTCGACTGACCTGCGCAGAGCCCATCCGGCTGCAACCATGGTGTCGGCAGGGATGAGCGCGGATCTCGAGGAGGCCGTCGCGGCCGGAGCGACACATGTGCGCGTCGGCACCGCGGTACTCGGAGTCCGCCCCAGCCTCGGGTAACGTCGCCAGGAAGTCGGACCACAGCAGAAAATATGGTCAATACCGCCGAAGAGGGCGCAACGACCACGTGGATCGCGGGACTTGGCAGTCGTCAGCGGATCCACCACAGAGCGGAGGACTCGGAGAATGGCCGGCGCGATGCGCAAGATGGCGGTCTACCTCGGCCTCGTGGAGGACGATGGGTACGACGGCCGGGGATTCGACCCCGATGACGACTTCGAACCCGAACTGGATCCGGAGCCCGAGCGGGAGCGGCGACGGCACGAGCCGTCGCACCCTCAGTCACTGGGAACACATCAGTCACAAAGGGATGAACCGGTGCGAGTGGTGCAGCCTCCGGCGCCACGCGAGCCGGTCCCGCACGCCGCTTCGCTTCCGGCGGAATCGGCGCGTCCGGCGCGGATCGCGCCCGTGGCGTCCATCACACAAGAACGTCAGAGCCTGGAGAAGAACGCACCGGTGATCATGCCCAAGGTTGTGTCGGAGCGGGAGCCGTACCGCATCACCACGCTCCACCCCCGGACCTACAACGAGGCGCGTACCATCGGGGAACACTTCCGTGAGGGCACCCCGGTGATCATGAATCTCACTGAGATGGATGACACAGATGCCAAGCGACTTGTCGACTTTGCGGCCGGTTTGGTGTTTGGTCTTCACGGCAGCATCGAACGGGTGACGCAGAAGGTGTTCCTGTTGTCGCCTGCTAACGTCGATGTCACGGCGGAGGACAAGGCCCGTATCGCAGAGGGCGGGTTCTTCAACCAGAGCTGAGACGCAGTACCGGACAGTGCAAGGAAACAGGGGAGAGGGAAGCACGGGTCATGAGCGTGTTCCTGGACGTGATCTACATCGCGCTGATGTGCTTCCTCATCGTGCTGATCTTCCGGTTGGTCATGGACTACGTCTTCCAGTTCGCCCGCTCGTGGCAACCCGGCAAGGCGATGGTGGTCATTCTGGAGGCCACCTACACTGTCACCGATCCACCGCTGAAGCTTCTGCGGCGGTTCATTCCGCCGCTGCGTCTCGGGGGCGTGGCGCTCGACCTGTCCTTCTTCGTGCTGATGATCATCGTCTACATCCTGATCTCTATCGTGAGCCGGCTGTGAGCGATGTGAACTACCGTCTTGCCGAACGCCGACGACTACGTTGAGGTGAAGAGATGCCGTTGACCCCCGAGGACGTGCGGAACAAGCAGTTCACGACCGTCCGCCTCCGAGAAGGCTATGACGAGGACGAGGTCGATGCCTTCCTCGACGAGGTCGAAGCCGAGCTGACCCGTCTGCTCCGGGAGAACGAGGACCTGCGCGCCAAGCTGGCCGCGGCGACGCGTGCTGCTGCCCAGAACCAGCAGAACATGCGCAAGCCGCCGGAGGACCAGCAGCCGCCTCAGCATCAGCAGCAGGGCATGCGTGGTCCCGGTGCTCCCGTCCCCGCCGGGATATCGGGCCCGCCGCAGCAGCAGATGGGCGGCCCCATGGGTGGCCCGCCCCAGCTGCCGAGCGGTGCCCCGCAGCTGCCGGCCGGTCCCAGCGGGCAGGGTCCCCAGGGTCCCGGCCCGATGGGTCCCGGCCCGATGGGTCACGGTCCGATGGGCCAGGGCCCGATGCAGGGTCAGATGGGCCAGGGTCCGATGGGCCAGGGCCCGATGCAGGGTCAGATGCAGGGTCAGATGCAGGGCCAGATGGGTCCCGGTCCGATGGGCGGCCCCATGGGCGGTCCCGGTCCGATGGGTCAGGGTCCCGGTGGCGACAGCGCGGCCCGCGTCCTGTCGCTGGCCCAGCAGACCGCCGACCAGGCGATCGCCGAGGCCCGGTCCGAGGCCAACAAGATCGTCGGCGAGGCCCGCAGCCGTGCCGAGGGTCTGGAGCGCGACGCCCGTGCGAAGGCCGACGCGCTGGAGCGGGACGCGCAGGAGAAGCACCGTGTCGCGATGGGCTCCCTGGAGTCCGCTCGCGCCACACTGGAGCGCAAGGTCGAGGACCTGCGCGGCTTCGAGCGCGAGTACCGCACGCGGCTGAAGTCCTACCTGGAGTCGCAGCTGCGCCAGCTGGAGACGCAGGCCGACGACTCCCTGGCCCCGCCGCGCACCCCGGCGACCGCGTCGCTGCCGCCGTCCCCGGCGCCCTCCATGGCCCCGGCCGGCGCGAGCGCCCCGTCGTACGGCGGCAACCAGCAGATGGGCGGCGGGCCCGGCCCGTCCGGTCCGTCCTACGGCGGTCAGCAGCAGATGTCCCCGGCGATGACCCAGCCGATGGCGCCGGTTCGCCCGCAGGGCCCCTCGCCGATGGGTCAGGCCCCCTCGCCGATGCGCGGGTTCCTGATCGACGAGGACGACAACTGACAGTGGGCGGTACGGCGTAGCCGTCGGCGGCGTTTGACAGGGCGGGGCCCCGGACATCGGTCCGGGGCCCCGCCCTGTTTATCCGCGTTGCCTGCCACGGGCCCCGCCACCCGGCGGGGCCCGTGGCAGGCGGTCGGCCGGCGCGGCGCGCTGCGGGCGGGCCGCCGGCGCCCCACTCCGCTTCCGCCGCCGGAGCGCGCCGTGAGGCCCTCCGCGGCGGCGGGAGGGACGCACCTCCGCGGGCGGCGTGTCCTCCCGCTCCGTCCCCGTGTCAACGCCGAAGGCCCGGCTCCCTCGTTCGAAGGGGCCGGGCCTCTGTGTCGCCGACACCGGTTGACGTCCGGGTCGACGTCGGCGGCTACGCCTTGCGCAGGCGGAAGGTCAGCGACAGACCCTCGTCCGTGAAGGGATCGCCGTAGCCGTCGCCGGCCTCGCCCTGGGCGAAGTCCGTGGCGAGGACCTCGTCGGCGATGAGACCCGCGTGCTCGGCCAGTGCCGTGAGGACCGCCGGGTCCGTGGACGTCCAGCGCAGCGCGATACGGTCGGCGACGTCGAGGCCGCTGTTCTTGCGGGCCTCCTGGATCAGACGGATCGCGTCTCGGGCCAGGCCCGCGCGGCGCAGCTCCTCCGTGATCTCCAGGTCCAGCGCCACCGTCGCGCCCGCGTCGGAGGCCACCGACCAGCCCTCGCGGGGGGTCTCCGTGATGATCACCTCGTCGGGCGCGAGGGAGACCGTCTCACCGTCCACCTCCACCGAGGCCGTGCCCTCGCGCAGCGCCAGGGACAGCGCGGCCGCGTCCGCGTTCGCGATCGCCTTCGCCACGTCCTGGACGCGCTTGCCGAACCGCTTGCCCAGGGCCCGGAAGTTGGCCTTGGCGGTGGTGTCCACCAGGGACCCGCCGACCTCGCTGAGCGAGGCCAGCGACGACACGTTCAGCTCCTCGGTGATCTGCGCGTGCAGCTCCTCGCCCAGGGACTCGAAGCCGGCGGCGGCCACCAGGGCGCGGGAGAGCGGCTGACGCGTCTTGACGCCCGACTCCGCGCGGGTGGCCCGGCCCAGCTCCACCAGCCGGCGGACCAGCACCATCTGCCGCGACAGCTCCGGGTCGATCGCGGAGAGGTCCGCCTCCGGCCAGGTGGCCAGGTGCACCGACTCCGGGGCGCCCGGGGTCACCGGCACGACCAGGTCCTGCCAGACCCGCTCGGTGATGAACGGGGTGATCGGCGCCATCAGCCGGGTGACGGTCTCCAGGACCTCGTGCAGCGTGCGCAGCGCCGCCTTGTCGCCCTGCCAGAAGCGGCGGCGGGAGCGGCGGACGTACCAGTTCGACAGGTCGTCGACGAACGCCGACAGCAGCTTGCCGGCGCGCTGGGTGTCGTAGCCCTCCAGCGCCTGCGTCACCTGGTCGGTCAGCGAGTGCAGCTCGCTCAGCAGCCAGCGGTCCAGCAGCGGACGCTCCGCCGGGGCCGGGTCGGCCTCCGACGGCGCCCACCCGGCCGTCCGGGCGTACAGGGCCTGGAAGGCGACGGTGTTCCAGTAGGTGAGGAGGGTCTTGCGGACGACTTCCT
This sequence comes from Streptomyces sp. NPDC003697, assembly GCF_053587115.1. NCBI lineage: Bacteria > Bacillati > Actinomycetota > Actinomycetes > Kitasatosporales > Streptomycetaceae > Streptomyces > Streptomyces sp. NPDC003697. The sequence continues at coordinate 21,189 of NZ_JBSFNN010000053.1, read as the reverse complement.
GGATGGTGCCGTGGCCGACGCGGCGGGCCGCCCAGGGGGAGCCGCCTGCCGCCATGAACCAGCGGACCGCGTCCGCGCCGTGCTGGTCCATCAGCGGGATCGGCTGGAGGATGTTGCCCAGGTGCTTGGACATCTTCCGGCCGTCCTCGGCGAGGATGTGGCCCAGGCACACCACGTTCTCGTAGGACGACTTGTCGAAGACCAGCGTGCCGACCGCCATCAGCGTGTAGAACCAGCCGCGGGTCTGGTCGATGGCCTCGGAGATGAACTGCGCCGGGTAGCGGGCCTCGAACAGCTCCTTGTTCTTGTACGGGTAGCCCCACTGGGCGAACGGCATGGAACCCGAGTCGTACCAGGCGTCGATGACCTCGGGCACGCGCGTGGCCGTGGCGCCGCAGCCCTCGTGCGGGCAGGCGAAGGTGACCTCGTCGATGTAGGGGCGGTGCGGGTCCAGGCCGGACTGGTCGGTGCCGGTCAGCTCGGTCAGCTCCGCGAGCGAGCCGACGCAGGTGAGGTGGTCCTCGGCGCAGCGCCAGATCGGCAGCGGGGTGCCCCAGTAGCGGTTGCGGGACAGCGCCCAGTCGATGTTGTTGTTCAGCCAGTCGCCGTACCGGCCGTGCTTGACCGTGTCCGGGAACCAGTTGGTGTCCTCGTTCTCCTGGAGCAGCCGGTCCTTGACGGCCGTGGTGCGGATGTACCAGGAGGGCTGCGCGTAGTAGAGCAGCGCGGTGTGGCAGCGCCAGCAGTGCGGGTAGCTGTGCTCGTACGGCAGGTGCTTGAACAGCAGACCGCGGTCGGCGAGGTCCTCGGTGAGCTGCTCGTCGGCCTTCTTGAAGAAGACGCCGCCGACCAGCGGGAGGTCCTCCTCGAAGGTGCCGTCCGGGCGCACGGGGTTGACCACCGGCAGCCCGTAGGAGCGGCAGACCCTCAGGTCCTCCTCACCGAAGGCGGGGGACTGGTGGACCAGACCCGTACCGTCCTCGGTCGTGACGTACTCCGCGTTGACGACGTAGTGCGCCTCGGTGTCCTCGGGGAAGGCCACCAGCTCGAACGGGCGCCGGTACGTCCAGCGCTCCATCTCGGCGCCGGTGAAGGTCCGGCCGGTCGTCTCCCAGCCCTCGCCCAGGGCCTTGCCGACCAGTGGCTCGGCCACGACCAGTTTCTCCTGGCCGTCGGTCGCGACGACGTAGGTGACGTCCGGGTGCGTGGCGACGGCCGTGTTCGACACGAGCGTCCACGGGGTCGTCGTCCACACCAGCAGCGACGCCTCGCCGGCGAGCGGGCCGGAGGTGAGCGGGAAGCGGACGTACACCGACGGATCGACGACCGTCTCGTAGCCCTGCGCCAGCTCGTGGTCCGACAGACCCGTGCCGCAGCGCGGGCACCAGGGGGCGACGCGGTGGTCCTGGACCAGCAGCCCCTTGTTGAAGATCTCCTTCAGCGACCACCAGACCGACTGCACGTAGTCGGGGTCCATCGTCCGGTAGGCGTCGTCGAGGTCGACCCAGTAGCCCATGCGGGTGGTCAGCTCGGAGAAGGCGTCGGTGTGGCGGGTCACGGACTCACGGCACCTGGCGTTGAACTCGGCGATGCCGTACGCCTCGATGTCCTGCTTGCCGCTGAAACCGAGTTCCTTCTCCACCGCCAGCTCCACCGGGAGGCCGTGGCAGTCCCAGCCGGCCTTGCGGGCCACGTGGTAGCCGCGCATGGTGCGGAAGCGGGGGAAGACGTCCTTGAAGACGCGGGCCTCGATGTGGTGGGCGCCCGGCATGCCGTTGGCGGTGGGCGGGCCTTCGTAGAACACCCACTCGGGGCGGCCCTCGGACTGCTCCAGGCTCTTGGCGAAGATCTTCTGCTCGCGCCAGAAGTCGAGCACCCCGTGCTCGAGGGCGGGCAGGTCGACCTGGGCGGGCACCTGGCGGTACTGCGAGTGCGTACTCAACGAGCTTCCTCCAACGGACGTACTGCCTTCCGTCGGAGGGACGAGAGCCTTCGTGCTGCCTACGCCGTGTGCGGCGCGCTCCCGCGGTACCACCCTCCTTGGCCCCCCGGTGCACCGTACGCACCGGTGAGCCCCCTCATTGGGGTCGCGATGCCGGTTCTACTGACCCTCGGCGGGTGTTCCTCCGGCGGCTCCGGGGTGATCTTCACGTCGCGCTCGCCCCCGGGCTCACACCGTCCCCGGGTCGCTCTGGGCTGCCTACGCCGCTACTCGTCCCCATCCACGCTTCTCGCTGCGCCCCAGTGTACGGCGCCGCGACGACAGCGGCCGACCGGTTTCCCACGGCGGCGGCGGACCGGCCGGTGACCCGAATGGTGAGGCCGGCGGCGGCGGATCCCGAGTCGCATGCCTCGTCGGCATACCCGGCCAAGAGCTGGGCACAACGCATGCATGCCGGCCGCGCGGGGCGCGCGAGGCGGGTCGATCCGGCGGCGTGCCCCGTTGCCGCGGGACTTCAAGTCGATTTATCGTCCCAGCACGATACGCGAAAAAAATCACAATATGTGAAGGGGCCGTGCCATGGTGGCGAAGAAGACCGCCCAGCATTCGGCGACCGGCAGGTCCACGCGGGTCTCCGGTGGCGCGGCCGAGGACACGAGGGGGAAGAGCCGGGTCGACGGCGCGGCGGACACCGCGGACACCGTGGGCCGGGCCGGGCCGGCGAGCGGGAGGAAGAGGGCGCCGAAGAAGCGCGCGGCCGTCGGCACCAGCGCCGTGGACGACGCGGACGCGGCCGGGGGCGCCGTCCCGGTCAAGAAGGACCCCGTCCCGGCGGAGAAGGACGCCGCCCGGAGGGCGGGCGCGAGGACCACCGCGGACGCGGGCGGGAAGAGCACGGCCAAGAAGGTGGGCGCGGCGCAGGCCGCGAAGCAGACGGGAGCCACGACAGTGGGCGCGAAGAAGACCCCTGGCACGGTCACGGCCGAGCAGTCCGCCGTCCCGAAGGCACGCGGCGACGTGGAGCCGGGCGACCTCGCGGTCCGCCCGGGCGAGGCCCCCTGGACCTCGGAAGAGGTCGAGGAGGCCCGCGCGGAACTGCAGTCCGAGATGGAGCGGCTGAACGCCGAGATCACTTCGGCGGAGCAGTCGCTCGCCGGCCTGATGCGGGACTCGGGGGACGGCGCCGGCGACGACCAGGCCGACACGGGTACCAAGAACATCACCCGTGAGCACGAGATGGCCCTCACCGCGAACGCACGCGAGATGCTCACCCAGACCGAGCGCGCGCTGGCCCGGCTGGCCGCGGGCACCTACGGCCTGTGCGAAACCTGCGGCAAGCCCATCGGGAAGGCCCGTATGCAGGCCTTCCCCCGAGCCACGCTGTGCGTGGAGTGCAAGCAGAAGCAGGAACGCCGCTACTGAGGGTGCGCGGTGCGTGCGGATGCGTGCGGAGCGCGGTGCCGCGGTGGGGTGGCGCGTGCGGTGCGGGGGTGGGGGCGCGGCCGCGCGTGCGTCTCCGCCACGCCCGGTACTGCGGCCACCTCCTCGGCACATTGATCTCGGGAGGCGTGCCGTAGTCTCGTCCTCAGTCAGGTACCTAGGTCGAGGGACTCACGTGGCAGAGGCGGAGCGCATCATCGGTACGCCGGACACCCCGGACGCGGCCCGGGCCGCGCGGAAAGGCCCCGGGCCCGGGGAGGAACGCCCCGGCACCGAAGGCGGACAGACCCCGGCCGACGGGGCGCCGACCCCGGCCGAGCGGCCCGCGGGCAGGCGCCGGATCGCGGTCCTGTTCGCGGTCGCGGCCTTCGCCTACGTGCTCGACCTGGCCAGCAAGATGCTCGTGGTGGCCAGGCTCGAGCACCACGCGCCGATCCGGATCGTCGGAGACTGGCTGAAGTTCGAGGCGATCCGCAACGCCGGTGCCGCCTTCGGCTTCGGCGAGGCCTTCACCGTGATCTTCACGGTGATCGCCGCGGCCGTCATCGTGGTGATCGCCCGCCTCGCCCGCAAGCTCTACAGCCTGCCCTGGGCGATCGCCCTCGGCCTGCTGCTGGGCGGTGCGCTGGGCAACCTGACCGACAGGATCTTCCGTTCGCCGGGCGTCTTCGAGGGCGCGGTCGTCGACTTCATCGCCCCGAAGCACTTCGCCGTCTTCAACCTCGCCGACTCCGCGATCGTGTGCGGCGGCATCCTGATCGTGCTGCTGTCCTTCCGCGGTCTGGACCCGGACGGCACGGTCCACAAGGACTGAGCCGGCCGGGCGGGGCCCGCTTCCGGGCCTCTCGTACGGGACCGTCCGCCCCGTCCGGCATACTCGACGGGTGAGCACGATTCCCGAGATCCGTACCCTGCCCGTGCCCGACGGCCTGGAGGGCGAGCGCGTCGACGCCGCCATCTCCCGCATGTTCGGCTTCTCCCGTACCAAGGCGGCCGAGCTGGCCGCCGCGGGCAAGGTGCAGGTCGACGGCGCGGTCGTCGGCAAGTCCGAGCGCGTGCGCGGCGGGGCCTGGCTGGAGGTCGAGATGCCGCAGGCGCCCGCGCCGGTGCAGGTGGTCGCCGAGCCGGTCGAGGGCATGGAGATCGTGCACGACGACGACGACGTCGTGGTGATCGTCAAGCCGGTGGGCGTTGCCGCGCACCCCTCGCCGGGCTGGACCGGCCCCACGGTGATCGGCGGGCTCGCCGCCGCCGGCTACCGGATCTCCACCTCGGGCGCGGCCGAGCGCCAGGGCATCGTGCACCGCCTCGACGTCGGCACCTCCGGTCTCATGGTCGTCGCCAAGTCCGAGTACGCCTACACGTCGCTGAAGCGCCAGTTCAAGGAGCGCACGGTCGACAAGCGGTACCACACGCTCGTCCAGGGCCACCCTGACCCGACCAGCGGCACCATCGACGCGCCCATCGGCCGCCACCCCACCCACGACTACAAGTGGGCCGTCACCGCGGACGGCAAGCCCTCGGTGACCCACTACGACCTGATAGAAGCGTTCCGTGCGGCCTCCCTGCTCGATGTGAAGCTGGAGACCGGGCGCACCCACCAGATCCGCGTCCACATGGCCGCCCACCGCCACCCCTGCGTCGGCGACCTGACGTACGGCGCCGACCCGACGCTCGCCAAGCGGCTCGGACTGACCCGCCAGTGGCTGCACGCCGTGCGCCTCGGCTTCGAGCACCCCGGGGACGGGCAGTGGGTGGAGTTCACCACCGACTATCCCGAGGACCTGCAGCGGGCACTGGACCAGGTCCGGGAGGAGACCTACGCGTGAGCACGCCGTACGTGGTGCGGGTGGCCGGGGACCTCGCCGACCGCGAGGCCTGCTTCGCGGTGCGCAGGCGGGTCTTCGTGGCCGAGCAGGGCGTTCCCGAGGACATCGAGTACGACGCCTGCGACGCCGTCGCCGTGCACGTGCTCGCGGTCCGGGAGGACGGGACGCCGCTCGGCACCGGACGGCTCCTGCACGGCGAGGCCGCCGCGGCGAAGACGGGCGGTGACGCGTCCGTGGGGTCGCTGGGCCGGCTCGCCGTCGCCAAGGCGGCCCGCGGGCTGGGCGTCGGCGTGGCGCTGGTGCGCGCCATCGAGGACGCGGCCCGCGCACGGGGGCTCGCGGCGGTGGACCTGCACGCGCAGACGCACGCGCTGGGCTTCTACGAGCGCCTGGGCTACCGGGCCTACGGGCCCGAGTTCCAGGACGCGGACATCCCGCACCGGGCGATGCGGCGCTCGCTCCGGCCGGCGCCGGGTGATGCGGCGCTGCCCGGCGACCGGGACGCGTGACAGCACCTCCCGCCATGACACCGACACCGCATCGGCCGGTGTGCGGCAGCCGCAGGTGGGAACTGTGAAGTGGCAGGCTCGGGGCCTGCCAGGGGAGTCTCTCCTGCCCAGGACCGCCTGGGACCGTCCGGGGACGTCCGCACCACAGGAGCGCTGACCGTGGATCAGTTGGCCCTGTTGTTCGTGCTGTTGCTGGGGGCCGTGGTGAGCGTCCCGGTCGGCACCCGGCTCGGGCTGCCGTCGCCGGTCCTGATGACGCTGCTCGGAATCGTGCTCGCCCTGCTCGACTTCGTGCCGAACGTCGACATCCCGCCCGATCTCATCCTGCCCGCCCTGCTGCCGCCGCTGCTGTACGCGGCCGCGCGGCGCACCTCCTGGCGCCAGTTCGCGGCGAACAAACGCCCCATCTTCCTGCTGGCCGTGGCCCTGGTGTTCGTGACCACGGCGTGCGTGGCCACCGTCGCCCACGCGATCGTGCCCGGCATGCCGATCGGCGCGGCCTTCGTCCTGGGCGCGCTGATCGCCCCGCCCGACCCGGTCGCCGCGACCGCGGTCGCCGGGCAGCTCGGGCTGCCGCGCCGCCTGGTGTCCATCCTGGAGGGCGAGGGCCTGTTCAACGACGTCACGGCCATCGTGCTCTACCACGTCGCGGTCGCGGCCGTGGTCAGCGGGACGTTCTCGCCGTGGAAGGCCGGACTGGACCTGGTGCTGTCCGCCGTGGTGGCGGTGGCCGTCGGGCTGGCGCTCGGCTGGGGCGCGAACAAGCTGATGGACCTGCTGGAGGAGGCCACCCTCCAGGTGGGGCTGACCCTGCTGGTGCCGTACGCGTCCTACGTGCTGGCCGAGGAACTGCACGGTTCGGGTGTCCTCGCCGTGCTCACCACCGCGCTCTTCCTCGCCGAGTACGCCACCGACGCCGACGACGTGGTGCGGCGTCTGGCCGGCCACACGTTCTGGGACGTCGTCGACACCCTGGTCACCGGCATCGCGTTCGGGCTGATCGGTCTGGAACTGCACAACGCCGTCCGGACGGCGTCCGGGCGGTGGGGCGAGCTGCTCGGCTGGGCGGCGATCATCGTGGCGGTCGTGGTGCTGGTGCGGCTGCTGTGGCTGCTGCCGGCGACCTGGCTCACCCGGCGGCTGCACGCGCGGCGCAACTCGGACGAGGAGATCCCCACGACCTGGCGGGAGACCGTCGTCATGTGGTGGGCGGGGATGCGGGGGGTGGCGTCCGTGGCGCTCGCCCTGGCCATTCCGCTGAAGACGGACGGCGGCGCGCCGTTCCCCGACCGGGACGAGATCATCTTCATCGCGTTCGGCGTGATCCTGGCGACCCTGGTGCTGCAGGGGCTCACGCTGCCGTGGCTGGTGAGGCGGCTGAACGTGCGGGCCGACACGGACCGGGAGAAGGAGTTCGAGAAACAGCTGGCGACGCGGGCGGCGAAGGCCGCCAAGCGGAGGCTGAAGGAGATCGAGGAGGTCGAGGACCTGCCGGACGAGCTGTCCGAGCAGATGCTGCGGCGGGCGTTCGAGATCGGGGTGCGGATCAGCCCGGACATCGGCGACGCCGAGCGCCGGGAGGCGCACGAGCACCGGGTGCGCAGGCTCAGGCGGGTGCGGCGCATCCAGGGGGAGATGCTGAGTGCGGCACGACACGAGGTGCTGGCGGCGCGGAGCGAGCCGGGAGCGAACCCGGAGATCGTGGACCGGGTGCTGCGCCATCTGGACGTGAGCAGCCTGCGCTGACCTCGCCGTGCGGCGGCCGGCCCCTCGCCCTGCCGTGGGCCGGCGGCGGACCGGGCCGGCCGGCCGCACCCGGTCGGCCCGGTGCGGGAAGACCGCAGTTGCTTCGCCGGACCCCGGTGCCTCTATAGGCTCGGGTCATGAGTCGCAACGTCGTGATCAGTGGTGGCGGCACGGGGATCGGGCTCGCCGCGGCCCGTGCCTTCGCGGCCGACGGGGACCGGGTCCTGCTGCTCGGGCGGCGGGGCGACGTGCTGGAGAAGGCGGCGGTGCCCGGCGCGCTCACCTACGCCGCGGACGTCGGCGACGTCGCCGGTGTGCGGGGCGTCGCCGAGTTCGTGGCCGCGGAGCTCGGCGCGGTGGACGTGCTGGTCCACAGCGCCGGGGGCTCCGGACAGCTGGAACCCCGGGTGGAGCGCGACGACCCGCTCGACCTGGTCGCCGACGACTGGGAGCTGAACTTCCGGATCAACACCCTGACCGCCGTCCTGCTCACCGAGGCGCTGAAGGCCCGGCTCGCCGAGCCGGGCGGCCGGGTGCTGTTCCTCGGTTCCATCGCCGCCTACCGGGGCTCCGGAAGCGGCGCCTACGCGGCCTCCAAGGCCGCCCTGCACCCGTACGCCCACGACCTGGCCCGGCAGCTGGGCCCGCGCGGGATCACCGTGAACGTGGTGGCGCCCGGGTACGTCGAGGACACCGACTTCTTCGGCGACGCCATGACCGAGGAGCGGCGCGCGCAGCGCATCGCGGAGACCTCCACCGGCCGGGCCGGAACACCCGGGGACGTGGCCGCGACGCTGCGCTGGCTCGCCTCCCCGGGCGCCGCGCACATCACCTCACAGATCATCCAGGTCAACGGAGGCGCCGAGCGCGGCCACTGAACCACCCGCGGGGCCGGTGCACCGAACCGGTGCGGCCCGGCCCCGGCCCCGTCGGGGAGGCTTCAGCGGCGGCCCGTCGCCGGCTTCTCCAAGGAGCGCCAGGCGGTGCCGTCGCGGACCGGCCGTTGCCCGCCGGCCGGGCGGCCCGGCGGCAGCACGGCCTCGGCGGTGCTGACGCGGGGCAGCGCGTACGGGTGCTTCTCGCCCAGCCAGCGGATCATCTCCTCGCGCACGGTCACCCGCACGGTCCAGATGTCGTCCGCGTCCTTCGCCGTCACCAGGGCGCGCACCTCGACGGTGGTCGGCGTGGAGTCCGTGACCTGCAGTCCGTAGGCGCGGCCGTCCCAGGCCGGGCACTCGCGCAGGATGTCGCGCAGCTTCTCCCGCATCGCCTCCATCGGGGCACTGTGGTCGAGGTGCCAGTAGACGATGCCGGTCATCTGCGGGGTGCCGCGGGACCAGTTCTCGAACGGCTTGGACGTGAAGTACGACACCGGCATGGTGATCCGGCGCTCGTCCCACGTCCGCACCGTCAGGAAGGTAAGCGTGATCTCCTCGACGGTGCCCCACTCGCCGTCGACGACGACCGTGTCGCCGATCCGCACCATGTCGCCGAAGGCGATCTGCAGTCCGGCGAACAGGTTGCCCAGCGTCGACTGCGCGGCGACACCCGCGACGATGCCGAGGATGCCGGCCGAGGCCAGCAGCGAGGCGCCGGCCGCGCGCATCGCCGGGAAGGTCAGCAGCATCGAGGCGGCCGCCACCACGATGACGATCGCCGAGACGACGCGCATGATGAGCTCGACCTGTGTGCGCACCCGGCGCACTCTGGCCGGGTCCCGGTGCGCGCGGGCGCTGGCGTAACTCGAGTAGGACGTCTCGACGACGGCCCCCGCGATGCGGATGACCAGCCAGGCCGTCGAGCCGATGAGTGTCAGGGTCAGGGTCCGGCTTACGCCCACCCCGTGCGACTCCAGCAGCTCGACCTGGTCGTACGAGCCTCTGAGCAGGGCGGCGCAGAGCGCCAGCTGGTAGGGGATGCGGGCACGGCGCAGCAGGCCCCACAACGGTGTCTCGTGGTGCCTTCCGTCGGCCTTGCACAGCAGCAGGTCGGTGGCCCAGCCGATGACCATGGTGAGGACGACCGAGCCCCCGACCACGATCAGCGGGCGGAGTACGTTCTCCATGCCTGCGAACCTAACCGACGCCGGGCGGGCATCAACATGTGTGATCCCGGCGATTGCGGGTATGGCGCCGCACGATGTGGCGAGGGTCTCGCCATGAGCTCGACGGCGGCTGCCCTGGTCGGCGGGCCGGGCACCCGGGCTGGACCACGGTGACCGGGCGGGCAGCGCGCGCACGGCCGGCGTCGGGTGCCGGCGTGCCCGGCTGGCACCATGGCCCCATGGACATCATGTTCTTCCACTCGACCTACGGCCTGCGACCCGCGGTGCACCGGGCCGCGGACCGGCTGCGTGCCGTGGGACACCAGGTGTGGACGCCGGACCTGTTCGAGGGACGGACCTTCGGCACCGTGGAGGAGGGCATCGCGGCGAAGGACGAGATCGGCAAGGACGAACTGCTCAAGCGCGCCGTGCTGGCCGCCGCCCCGTACTCGGAGCGGGGACTGGTCTACGCCGGGTTCTCGCTCGGTGCCTCGATCGCGCAGACCCTCGCGCTCGGCGACGAAAGGGCACGCGGCCTGCTCCTGCTGCACGGCACCTCGGACATCGCGCCCAACGCCGCCGCGGACGGCCTGCCGGTCCAGCTGCACGTGGCCGAACCCGACCCGTTCGAGACGGACGACTGGCTGAGCGCCTGGTATCTGCAGATGGGCAGGACCGGTGCCGACGTGGAGGTCTACCGGTACGCCGGCGCCGGGCACCTGTACACCGACCCGGACCTGCCCGACTACGACGAGGAGGCGGCCGAGGCCACCTGGCGGGTGGCGCTCGGCTTCCTCGACAGCCTGTAGCGGGACCTGCACGGTGCCGCCCGGGGGGTGCGTCCCGGCGTCCGGCGCCGGTCCCCGCCCGGCGGCTACACCGGGTCGTACGTCCGCTCGACCCGCTGCGTGCCGCTGCGTGTGCGGTACGAGCGGGTCCAGCGCGAGGTGGCGCCGGGGTCCGCGCGGTCGGACAGGACGTAGTAGTCCATCTGCGCGCGGTCGGTGGTGATGTCCAGGACGCCGTAGCCGTGGCGGTCGGTGTCGACCCAGTGCACGTGCCGGTTGGCGGCGCGGATCACCGGCGCGGCCACGGCGGAGACCGTTCCCTCCGGGGCCTTGACGATGTCGTCGAGGTTGTCGGACGTCACCGAGGTGACCACGAACTCCGTGGCGGCCGACGCGGACAGCGGATACGTACCGGCGTCCACCGGTACGTCGTTGGCCCACGCCATGTGGATGTCGCCGGTGAGGAAGACGGTGTTGCGGACGGCGTGCGAGCGCAGGTGGGCCAGCAGCTCCCGGCGGTCGTCCGTGTAGCCGTCCCACTGGTCGGTGTTGAGGGCGAGGCCCTCCTGCGGCAGCCCCAGCAGCTCGGCGAGCGGCTTGAGCAGGTCCGCCGAGAGCGACCCGACGGCGAACGGCGAGATCATCACCGAGTTGCCGACCAGGCGCCAGGTGGTGTCGGAGGCCGCCAGTCCGGCCTTCAGCCAGTCCAGCTGGGCGCGTCCGGTGACGGTGCGGTCCGGGTCGTCGACCGAGCCGCTGCCCGTGGCCGCCTGCTGCGAGCGGAAGGAGCGCAGGTCGAGCAGGGACAGGTCGGCGAGCTTGCCGAAGCGCAGTCGGCGGTACGTGGTGCCCTCGAGCGCCGGGCGGACCGGCATCCACTCGAAGTAGGCCTGCTTCGCGGCCGCCTGACGGGCGCTCCAGGTGCCCTCGGCGCCCTCGGTGTGGTTGACCGCGCCGCCCGACCAGGCGTTGTCGGCGAACTCGTGGTCGTCCCAGATCGCGACGACCGGTGCCGTGTGGTGCAGGGCCTGCAGGTCGGGGTCGGTCTTGTACCTGGCGTGCCGGGTGCGGTAGTCGGCCAGGGTGAGGATCTCGTTCGCCGGGGCGTGCGGCCGGACGACGGTGCCGCGGGTGCCGTACTCGCCGGAGGCGTACTCGTAGATGTAGTCGCCGAGGTGCAGCCAGGCGTCCAGGTCGCCGCGGGCCGCGAGATGGCGGTAGGCGGCGAAGTAGCCTGCCTCCCAGTTGGCGCAGGACACCACGCCGAAGCGCAGGCCCGCGACGGCGGCGTCACGGGCGGGCGCGGTACGGGTGCGGGCGGCGGGGGAGTCGGTGCCGCCGGCCGAGAAGCGGAACCAGTAGTCGGTGGCCGGCTCCAGGCCGCGGATGTCGGCCTTGACGGTGTGGTCGGAGGCGGCGGTGGCGGTGGTGGAGCCCCGGGCGACGACGGTCGTGAACGACCTGTCCTTCGCCACCACCCAGCTCACCTCGGTGTCCGGGCCGAGCCCGGAGCCGGGTACGGCCTCGGCGGTGGGGGTCACCCGGGTCCACAGCAGGACGCCGTCCGGAAGCGGATCGCCGGAGGCGACGCCATGCAGGAAGGCGGGCGCGTCGGTGGCCGCGCGGGCGGGCAGCGCGGCGGCGACCGGGCCGGCCAGCACAGCGGTGGCCGCCGCGGCCTTGACGACCGTACGGCGGCGCGGGAAGAGGGAGTTGGCGAGCTCCGACGACGTCGTCGCACGCTCGGAGGGTCTGTATCGACTGGTCACGGACGATCAGGCTACTGACCGGTGCTGGCAGGGACGAGTCAACTGCCGAACATTCACGGTTTGTTACGTCCGGCGACCCCGGCCGGGAGCGGCCCGGACCGCTCCGTCTCCGCCGCGACTCGGCGCCCTGGCCATGCGCCGGACGCTCGGTCACACGTCGCGGCCCGCGGCCGCGGCGCGCGCGGGAGGGCGCAGAAGTGCCCCGGACCCGGTGCGGGTCCGGGGCACCGCGCCTGCCCCTCGCCGGACGAGCGGAGCGCGCCCGACTAGGAGTTCAGTGCCTTCTGCATGGCGGCGCCGAACTCGGCGGTGCTCATGGGCGCGCTCTGGCCGTCGCTTCCGGTGACCTTCTTGCCGTCCATGACGAGGGTCGGAGTGCCCTGGAAGCCGTACTTCTTGCCGTCCGCGTCGAACTTCTCGCTCATCACCAGCGCCCACTTGTCGAAGGTGCCGTTCTTCACGTCGCCCTGGAACGTCTTGTTGTTCTTCAGCGCGTCGACGGTGTTCGCCACCTTGATCAGGTACGCGTCGTCCTTGAACTTGTCGTCCGTCTCCTCGGGGTGGAACTTGGCCGAGTAGAGGGCCGCCTTGTACTCGAGGAAGGCCTCGGGACTGACGTTCAGGGCGGCGCCCAGCGCGCTCAGCCCGTTGCGCGAACCCTCCCCGGGCAGGTTGGCGTCGAGGAAGCTCGCGCCGACGAACTGGACCTTGTACTTGCCGGCGTCGACGTCCTTCTTGACGGTCGAGCCCACGGTCTGCTCGAACTGGGCGCAGACCGGGCACCGCGGGTCCTCGTACATCACGAGCGTCTTCTTGGCGGTGTCCTTGCCGATGACGACGGTCGTGCCGTCGGTGCCGCCGCTGTGGGCCGGCTTGACGAGCTTCTCGTCCTTCACGGCCTCCCAGTGGCCTGGCTTGTTCGACTGGACGACCGCGTAACCTATGCCGCCGGCCGCCGCCAGGACGGCGACGACCGACAGGCCGACGACGATCTGCCGCTTGGCCTTGGACCGCTTGGCCTCGCGCTCGCGTTCGGCGCGCAGCCTCTCGCGGGCCGCCGTCTTCGCCGCCTGGGCGTTGCGCTTGCTCATGGTGGTGTTCTCCCTGTGGGACGCGCAGGTGCCTGCGCGGTGGACGTGTGGGGGCTGCTCGCGCCGGGGTGGCGCTGGGCCGGGCGGCGGACGGGGCCGTCCGGCCGCGGTGACCGGGGTGCCGCCTCGGGCCGGGCCGCGGGGCGGGCGCACGGGGCGCGGCCGGGCGGTCGCTCAGGCGACGGCGGCCGAGCGGGGCGGTCCGCGCCGTCCCAGGGAGTGCACGAACAGGCGGGTGCGCGGGGCGGTGACCCGCGGTGCGGGGCGCGCCGGGCGGCCGGCGTCCGCGGCGGGCCGTACGGTCCCCGCGGCGACCGCGAGCAGCAGCGGCCGGAAGGTGGTGGCGGCCACCGCGCGCAGCAGCTGGGCCAGGGCCCGCTCACCGCGGCGCAGCCAGGCGGCCGCGACGAGACCGACCGCGACGTGCGCCCCGAGCAGCAGCCAGGCGGTCGCCGGGCCGGCCTGGGCGAGCAGGCCCGCGAGCCGGTCGGCGTCGGCGCCGGACCAGCCGCCGCCCGGCCACCACCCCCCATGGAGGTGCTGGGCACCACCGTCGCCCAGACGGGCGAGCGGGATGCCGACGTCCCTGCCGCCGCACAGCACGTCGAAGCCGACGGAACGCAGCGGGCCGGCCACCGGGCCGCCCGCGCGGCCGTAGCAGACGTGCTGGCCGGTGGTGAAGACCGTGTCGGCGGCCAGCTCGAGCGGGACCAGCAGGGCGGCGATCCGCCCGAAGCCGCGCTCGCGGCCTGCCAGCAGGAACGCCAGCGCGAACACGGCGGCCGCGACGGCGGCCACCGTGTTCAGCGGCAGCGGGACCCTGGACAGCAGCACGTGCGACGCGGTGCTGAGTGTCACGGTCACGGCCGTGAACAGCGCCGCGCGAACGGCTCTGAGCTGGGTCCCGGATATGTCCATAGCGAGAGGAGAGTGTGTCACGGACACCGGTAAGAGAGCCCTAAAGGGTCCGTGTGCGCGTCCTTTCCGTCACAGACCCGGAATGCGGCCGTTGCGGAAGAGGTCCACGAAGATCTGGTGGTCGGCCCGCGCGCGTGCCCCGTAGGCGTGCGCGAAGTCCACCAGCAGGGGAGCGAAGCCCTCCTCGTCGGCCGCGATCGCCGCGTCGATGGCCCGCTCCGTGGAGAACGGCACGAGCGACTCGCCGGACTGGTCGTCGGCCGCGGCGTGCATCGTCGCCGTGGCCCGGCCCAGGTCGGCGACGACCTGCGCGATCTCCTCCGGATCGTCGATGTCGCCCCAGTCGAGGTCGACGGCGTACGGCGAGACCTCCGCCACCAGCTGGCCCGCGCCGTCCAGCTCCGTCCAGCCCAGCCACGGGTCGGCGTGCGCCTGCAGCGCGCGCTGGGAGATCACCGTGCGGTGGCCCTCGTGCTGGAAGTAGTCGCGGATCGCCCGGTCCGTGACGTGCTGGGAGACGGCCGGTGTCTGGGCCTGCTTGATGTAGATCACCACGTCGTTCTCCAGGGCGTCGCTGTGCCCCTCGAGCAGGATGTTGTACGACGGCAGGCCGGCCGAGCCGATGCCGATGCCGCGGCGGCCGACGACATCCTTCACGCGGTAGGAGTCCGGGCGGGCCAGGGACGCGTCCGGCAGCGTCTCCAGGTAGCCGTCGAACGCCGCGAGCACCTTGTACCGGGTGGCCGCGTCGAGCTCCACGGAGCCGCCGCCGGCCGCGAAGCGGCGTTCAAAGTCGCGGATCTCCGTCATCGAGTCCAGCAGGCCGAAACGGGTCAGCGAGCGGGCCACGCGCAGGGCGTCCAGCAGCGGGCCCTGGGCGGTGTCCAGGGTGAACGGGGGTACCTCGTCGCTCTTCGCGCCGGTCGCCAGGGCGCGGACGCGCTCGCGGTAGGCGGCCGCGTAGACCGTCACCAGCTCGGTGATCTGCTCGTCGCTGAGCGCCTTGGCGTACCCGATCAGGGCAACGGAGGCGGCGAAGCGCTTGACGTCCCAGGTGAAGGGGCCGACGTACGCCTCGTCGAAGTCGTTGACGTTGAAGACCAGCCGGCCGTTGGAGTCCATGTACGTGCCGAAGTTCTCGGCGTGCAGGTCGCCGTGGATCCACACGCGCGAGGTGCGGTCGTCCAGGTACGGTCCGCTGTGTATCCCCCCACCGGCCCGGTGCTCCGCCTCCAGGTCGTGGTAGAAGAGGCACGCCGTCCCCCGGTAGAAGGCGAACGCCGAGGCGGCCATCTTCCGGAACTTCACACGGAACGCGGCCGGGTCGGCGGCCAGGAGCTCGCCGAAGGCGGTGTCGAGGACGGTGAGGATCTCCTCACCGCGCTGCTCGTCGTTGAGCTGGGGGACCGACATCGCTGGGTGCCTCCTGGTACGGGACGTGCATATGACGTGTGCGAGACGTACTGGGCGGGTCCGGCGGGACCCCCCTCACGCCAACGCCCGGCGGGACGGGTGAGTGCCCGCCCTTCCCCCGCGCGAAGGCGCGTGGGAGGACCGCTCTCCCGTCGTCCGGCCGCCGCCCCCCGCCGGGGCGCCTCGCGCCACAGTAGCCGTCCGGGTGTCGGTGCCGGGGCATAGACTTCGACGCTGTCCCCCGACCGTCCGCAGCCCGTCGCCCGACCACCACCGTCGGCCGAGCGCCCGGCGCCGCGGCACCCGACCCCCTGGAGGCCGAACCGTGTCGAAGCCGCCGTTCACGCACCTGCACGTCCACACCCAGTACTCGCTGCTGGACGGTGCCGCGCGGCTGAAGGACATGTTCAACGCCTGCGGCGAGATGGGCATGACGCACATCGCCATGTCCGACCACGGCAACCTCCACGGGGCGTACGACTTCTTCCACTCCGCGAAGAAGGCCGGGATCACCCCGATCATCGGCATCGAGGCGTATGTCGCCCCCGAGTCCCGGCGCAACAAGCGCAAGATCCAGTGGGGCCAGCCGCACCAGAAGAGGGACGACGTCTCCGGCTCCGGTGGTTACACCCACAAGACGATGTGGGCGGTGAACAGCACCGGCCTGCACAACCTCTTCCGCCTCTCCTCGGACGCCTACGCCGAGGGCTGGCTGCAGAAGTGGCCGCGCATGGACAAGGAGACCATCGCGCAGTGGTCCGAGGGCATCGTCGCCTCCACCGGCTGCCCCTCCGGCGAGGTGCAGACCCGGCTGCGGCTCGGCCACTTCGACGAGGCCCTCAAGGCGGCCGCCGACTACCAGGACATCTTCGGCAAGGACCGGTACTTCCTGGAGCTGATGGACCACGGCATCGACATCGAGCGCCGGGTCCGCGACGGCCTGCTGGAGATCGGCCGGAAGCTGGGCATCCCGCCGCTGGTCACGAACGACTCGCACTACACGTACGCGCACGAGGCGAGCGCCCACGACGCCCTGCTGTGCATCCAGACCGGCAAGAACCTCTCCGACCCGGACCGCTTCAAGTTCGACGGCACCGGCTACTACCTGAAGTCGACCGACGAGATGTACGCCATCGACTCCTCGGACGCCTGGCAGGAGGGCTGCGCCAACACGCTCCTCGTCGCCGAGATGGTCGACACCACCGGCATGTTCGAAAAGCGCGACCTCATGCCCAAGTTCGACATCCCCGAGGGCTACACCGAGGTCACCTGGTTCCAGGAGGAGGTCCGCCGCGGCATGGAGCGCCGCTACCCGGGCGGGATCCCTGAGGACCGCCAGCGGCAGGCCGAGTACGAGATGGACGTCATCATCCAGATGGGGTTCCCGGGCTACTTCCTCGTGGTCGCCGACTTCATCATGTGGGCCAAGCGCCAGGGCATCGCCGTCGGCCCCGGCCGGGGCTCCGCGGCCGGCTCGATCGTCGCCTACGCCCTCGGCATCACCGACCTCGACCCGATCCCGCACGGCCTGATCTTCGAGCGGTTCCTGAACCCCGAGCGCATCTCGATGCCCGACGTCGACATCGACTTCGACGAGCGCAGGCGCGTCGAGGTGATCCGGTACGTGACGGAGAAGTACGGCGCCGACAAGGTCGCCATGATCGGCACCTACGGCACCATCAAGGCCAAGAACGCCATCAAGGACTCCGCGCGCGTCCTGGGCTACCCGTACGCGATGGGTGACCGCATCACCAAGGCGATGCCCGCCGACGTCCTCGGCAAGGGCATCCCGCTGTCGGGCATCACCGACCCCGCCCACCCCCGCTACTCGGAGGCGGGCGAGGTCCGGGCGATGTACGAGAACGAGCCGGACGTGAAGAAGGTCATCGACACCGCCAAGGGCGTCGAGGGCCTGGTGCGGCAGATGGGCGTGCACGCCGCCGGCGTGATCATGTCCAGCGAGACCATCACCGAGCACGTCCCGGTCTGGGTGCGGCACACCGACGGCGTGACCATCACGCAGTGGGACTACCCGAGCTGCGAGTCGCTCGGCCTGCTGAAGATGGACTTCCTCGGCCTGCGCAACCTCACGATCATGGACGACGCCGTCAAGATGGTGAAGGCCAACAAGGGGATCGACATCGATCTCCTGGCCCTCCCGCTCGACGACCCCACGACCTTCGACCTGCTCCAGCGCGGCGACACCCTCGGCGTCTTCCAGTTCGACGGCGGCCCCATGCGCTCCCTGCTGCGCATGATGAAGCCCGACAACTTCGAGGACATCTCCGCCGTCTCGGCCCTGTACCGGCCCGGCCCGATGGGCATGAACTCCCACATCAACTACGCGCTGCGCAAGAACAAGCAGCAGGAGATCACCCCGATCCACCCGGAGCTGGAGGAGCCGCTCAGGGAGGTCCTGGACGTCACCCACGGCCTGATCGTCTACCAGGAGCAGGTGCAGAAGGCCGCCCAGATCATCGCGGGCTACTCGCTCGGCGAGGCCGACATCCTCCGCCGCGTGATGGGCAAGAAGAAGCCCGACGAACTGGCCAAGAACTTCACCATCTTCCAGGCCGGCGCCCGCAAGAACGGCTACAGCGACGAGGCCATCCAGGCGCTGTGGGACGTGCTGGTCCCCTTCGCCGGCTACGCCTTCAACAAGGCCCACTCCGCCGCGTACGGCCTGGTGTCGTACTGGACCGCCTACCTGAAGGCCAACCACCCCGCCGAGTACATGGCCGCGCTGCTCACCTCGGTCAAGGACGACAAGGACAAGTCGGCCGTCTACCTCAACGAATGCCGCCGCATGGGCATCCGGGTGCTCCCCCCGAACGTCAACGAGTCCGAGGCGAACTTCGCCGCGCAGGGCGACGACGTGATCCTCTTCGGCCTGTCCGCCGTCCGCAACGTCGGCACGAACGTCGTCGACTCGATCATCAAGTGCCGCAAGGCCAAGGGGAAGTACACCTCCTTCCCGGACTACCTCGACAAGGTCGAGGCCGTGGTCTGCAACAAGCGGACCACGGAGTCGCTGATCAAGGCCGGTGCCTTCGACACCATGGGCCACACCCGCAAGGGCCTGACGGCGCAGTACGAGCCGATGATCGACAACGTGGTCGCGGTCAAGCGCAAGGAGGCCGAGGGCCAGTTCGACCTCTTCGGCGGCATGGGTGAGGAGCAGAGCAGCGAGCCCGGGTTCGGGCTCGACGTCACCTTCGGCGACGGGGAGTGGGACAAGACCTACCTGCTCGCGCAGGAGCGGGAGATGCTCGGCCTGTACGTCTCCGACCACCCGCTCTTCGGCCTGGAACACGTCCTGTCCGACAAGGCCGACGCGGGCATCGCCCAGCTCACCGGCGGTGAGCACGCGGACGGCGCGGTCGTCACGATCGGCGGCATCATCTCCGGTCTGCAGCGCAAGATGACCAAGCAGGGCAACGCCTGGGCGATCGCCACCGTCGAGGACCTCGCCGGCTCCATCGAGTGCATGTTCTTCCCGGCGACCTACCAGCTGGTGTCGACGCAACTCGTCGAGGACGCCGTGGTGTTCGTCAAGGGCCGCCTCGACAAGCGGGAGGACGTGCCGCGCCTGGTCGCGATGGAGCTCATGGTCCCCGACCTGTCGAGCGCCGGCACCAACGCCCCGGTCGTCCTCACCATCCCGGCCCTGAAGGTCACCCCGCCCATGGTCAGCCGGCTCGGCGAGATCCTCAGCCACCACAAGGGCGACAGCGAGGTGCGGATCAAGCTCCAGGGGCCGCGCAAGACGACGGTGCTGCGCCTGGACCGGCACCGGGTGAAGCCGGACCCGGCGCTGTTCGGCGACCTGAAGGTGCTGCTCGGGCCGTCCTGCCTGGCGGGCTGACGCCCGCCGCCCGTCGGGCGGTCCGAAAGCAACGAGGGGCGTGCCCGGCAGGACCGGGTACGCCCCTCGCCGTCGCTCATGCGGGCTCAACGGCCGTGCGGCCGACCTCAGTTGTGGCCGAAGCGCTTCTGACGGCTCTTGCGGCCCATGTCACTGGGACTCAGCTGCGGGGCGTGGTGCTCGGTCTGCGATTCCCTCGCGGACTGCTGCGGCTCCTGGGCGCCCTGCGCGGACACCGACGCCTTCTGCTTGCTGCGGTCCTGCTTCCGGTTCTTGGCCATGGTGATCTGCCTCCTGTTGGGGGTCTAGGGGCCAGGGCCGGGATCAGATTCACATACGCTGACAATGAACGCATGTCGGATAATTACCTTCTGTCACAGGGGTGTCGGGCGCCGGATCCCCGAAACGCCACGCCGAAGATCCAGTTCCGGCCGTTAACCCCCGCCGGGTCGGGCAGACTCGAAGCAAGCCGAAGCAAACCTCCCGGGAAGAGGGTGGATCGCGTGGACCGCTGCATCGTCCTGGTGGACGCCGGGTATCTGCTGGGGGCCGCCGCCAGTCTCCTCGCCGGGGAACCGTCGCGGTCCCGCATCACCGTCGACCACACCGCCCTCGTCCAGGGGCTGCGTGAGCAGGCCGAGTCGGACACGGAGCGGCCGCTGCTGCGGATCTACTGGTTCGACGGCGCCCCCGACCGCGTCCCGCAGCCCGAGCACCGCCGGCTGCGCGTGATGCCCCGCGTCACCGTCCGGCTCGGCGCGCTGACGCGCAGCGACGGGCGCTGGGCGCAGAAGGGCGTCGACGCCGCCATGCACGCCGAGCTGACCGAGCTGGCCCGCAACCGGGCCTGCTCCGACGTCGTGCTCGTCACCGGCGACGGCGACCTGCTGCCCGGCATGATGGCCGCCAAGGAGCACGGCGTGGCCGTCCACCTGTGGGCGGTGCAGGCCGCCGACGGCGACTACAACCAGTCCGAAGACCTCGTCGCCGAGGCCGACGAACGGCGGGTGCTGGACCGCACCTGGATCACCAAGGCCGTCCGGGCCAAGGAGCTGACCGGCGTCTGCGCACCGCCGCCGGAGCCCCGGCCCGAGATCGCCGCGATCCTCTCCGCGCCGCTGCCCGAGTCCTCCCTGTCCGCCACCACCGAGCAGCCCGCCGAGGAGACGCGGCACACCGCGCCGGAGACCATCCACGACGGCACCGAGGAGCGCGTGCCCGCAGCCAAGGGCGTGCCGACCCCCAAGGACCTCGCCGCCCTGCGCGCCCACGGCCCGCAGGCCGGTCAGCATCCGGCCACCGCGACCCTGCGCTGGTCCTCCGACAAGGGCTGGGTGGACCGCCCCGGCGTCGTGGCCGAGCCCCCCGAGGCCGTCTCGATGCCGACGCTCGCGCAGCTGACCTCGGCCGAGCAGCGGTGGGCGGACCGGGAGGAGGACATCACGACCGTCGGCGGCGACCCCTTCGAGGTGGGGCAGGTCTTCGCCCGGCGGTGGGTGGAGCGGCTGAGCGACCACGGGCATCTGCAGAGACTGTCCTCGATGTACCCACGCATCCCGCACCGCATCGACGGGGAGCTGCTGCGCTACGCGGCCCGCTTCGGGCTGCTCGCCCACAAGGACGACCAGATCGACGAGCACGACCGTTACGCCATCCGGGCCGGGTTCTGGCGCGAGATCGACGTACGCACCGGCGCGGAGCACGCTCCCGCGGCCGACTAGTGCCGCGGCAGGCAACGTTTGCCCGTCAAGGAGCGGCGTCCGGTGCGTGCTCTCGGCGTGCCGGCCGGACGCCCTCGTACTGGATGTACTCGGGCTTCCGGCCGGTGCGGCGAG
>NZ_JBSFNN010000052.1:0-48135 GCF_053587115.1 Streptomyces sp. NPDC003697 | reverse complement strand
TCCTGCTCCGCCGCTCCGTAGAGGAGGGGAGTGGAATGCTCTCGTTTCGTGTGCGATTGGCAGACACCCGGGACGCCGGCTGGCGGTGGGACACACCGCGGACTTCCGCAAGGAGGCGGCGGAGCGGGACGCGGCACGCCGGCTGCCGCACGCGGAGATGGAACGGCTCTCCGCCTCCGGGCTGCTGGCCGTGAGTGTCCCGGCCGAGTTCGGCGGCGCGGACGTCCGCGCGGAGACGCTCGCCGAGGTCTTCCGGCTGCTGGCCGCCGCCGACGCCAGCCTCGCCCAGATCCCGCAGGGCCACTTCGTCTACGTCAACGTGCTGCGCCGGCAGGGAACGCACGAGCAGCAGAAGTTCTTCTTCGAAGAGGTGCTGCGCGGCAAGCGATTCGGCAACGCCCAGTCCGAGGCGGGCACCAAGCACGTGCAGGACATCCGTACCAGGCTCGCGCGACGCCCGGACGGGTCGTACGTCCTCGACGGCATGAAGCACTACTCCACGGGCGCGCTGTTCGCCCACTGGATCCCCGTCCTCGCCCGCGCCGACGACGACACCCTGCGCGTGGCGTACGTACCGTGCGACGCGCCCGGCCTCACGGTCGTGGACGACTGGGACGGCATGGGCCAGCGCACCACCGCCAGCGGAACCGTCCGCCTGGAGTCGGTGCCCGTCCCCGCCGACCGGGTCGTGCCGCACCACCTCACCTTCCAGGGCCCTCAACTCCACGGGGCTGTCGCCCAGTTGCTGCACGCCGCCATCGACGCGGGCATCGCCTCCGGCGCGCTCGCCGAGGCCGTGGACTTCGTCCGCACGAAGAGCCGGCCGTGGTTCGAGAGCGGGTTCGAGACGGCCGCGGAGGACCCGCTGCTCGTCCAGCGGTTCGGCGAGCTCGACCTCCGGGTCAGGGCGGCGCAGGCACTGCTGCGCGAGGCCGCCCGGACGGTCGACGCCGCCCGGGACGACCTGACCGACGACTCCGCCGCCGAGGCGTCGATCGCGGTCGCCGCGGCCAAGGTGACCGCGGCGGAGGCCGCCGTGGAGGTCGGCAGCGCTCTCTTCGAGGTCGCCGGCACCCGCGCCGCCCTTGACTCCCTGGGCCTGCACCGCCACTGGCGTGACGCCCGCACTCACACCCTGCACGATCCGGCCCGCTGGAAGGTCCAGCACATCGGCCGCTACCTCCTGAACGGCACCCGGCCGCCCCGGCACGGACTGCTGTAGACCGACGCCCCGTCGAACGGAGACCTCACGTGTCCCTCACCTTCCACTGGTTCCTGCCCACCAACGGCGACAGCCGCCACGTCGTCGGCGGCGGCCATGGCACACCCGCCACCGAGTCCGGCCGCGACCGGCAGCCGTCTGTCGCCTACCTGAGCCAGATCGCCCGCGCCGCCGAGGACCTCGGTTTTGTCGGCGCGCTCACCCCCACCGGTGCCTGGTGCGAGGACGCGTGGCTGACCACCGCGATGGTCAGCCAGAACACCGAGCGGCTGAAGTTCCTGGTCGCCTTCCGGCCCGGCTTCGTCTCACCCACGCTCGCCGCGCAGATGGCGTCCACCTTCCAGCGCCAGACCGGCGGACGGCTGCTGCTCAACGTCGTCACCGGCGGAGAGAGCCACGAACAGCGCGCCTATGGCGACTTCCTCGACAAGGACGATCGGTACCGTCGCACCGGCGAATTCCTGCAGATCGTCCGGGAGTTGTGGGAGGGCAAGACCGTCGATCTGGTCGGCGAGCACCTCCAGGTGGAGGACGCCACGTTGGCCCGGGTACCCGACCCGGTCCCGGAGGTGTACTTCGGCGGTTCCTCACCGATCGCCGGCGAGATCGCCGCCCGCCATGCGGACGTCTACCTCACCTGGGGCGAGCCGCCGGCCGCCGTCGCCGAGAAGATCGCGCGGATCCGGAGGCTGGCAGCCGAGCGGGGACGCACCGTCCGGTTCGGCATCCGGCTGCATGTCATCACGCGCGACACGTCCGAGCAGGGCTGGGCGGAGGCGAACCGGCTCGTGGACGGCTTCGATCCCGAGGCCGTCAAGGCCGTCCAGGCGGGTCTGGCCCGCAGCGAGTCCGAGGGGCAGCAGCGCATGCTCGCCCTGCACGGCGGCAACAGCGACGCGTTGGAGATCCACCCGAACCTGTGGGCCGGCATCGGGCTGGTGCGGGGCGGCGCGGGCACGGCGCTGGTCGGCAGCCATGACGAGGTTGCCGACCGGATCGCCGAGTACCACCGGCTGGGCATCGACGAGTTCGTGCTCTCGGGCTACCCGCACCTGGAGGAGGCGTACTGGTTCGGCGAGGGCGTCCTGCCGCGGCTGGAGGCGCGCGGGCTGTGGAGCCATCCGTTCCGCGACGCGACGGCCGCACAGCCCGTCGCTCAGACCCCCTTCGCGGACGCCGGGGGCCGGCGGTGACCCACGTGATCGCCGACGCGCCGCGGCGGTCGCCCTCGCAGCCGAGTCGGCTGTCGAGTCCGCCCGCGAGGCCGCCCCTCCGCGACACGGGACGCATCACTCTCGGAGGGGCGGTTCGGATGATGTCCGGCTGAGCAGTCCGGGCTTGCCCGTGGCGGGCGGCCGGCCGGGCGGGCGCAGCCGCCTGACGGCGATGCGGTCGCAGCGGTTCGCTCACAGTGCCCGGGTCGCATAGGCCCTGACGTCCGCGTCCGGGTCCGTCGTCGCCTTGGCCAGGGCCGCTCGGGCGTCCTCGGTGGCACGGTGCCGGGTCAGTGCTGCCACGGCGGCCTTGCGGACGTCGGCGTTGGGGTCGGCGAGGGCCTTGGCGAGGGCGGGTACGGCGAGGCCGGGGGCCGCGAGGGAGAGGGCGGTGGCCGCGCCGGCCCGCACCTGCCAGGCCGGATCGGACAGGGCCGCGTCCGCGCGTGCGGCCAGGGGCGCCGGGCAGCCGGTCGTGCCCAGTGCTTCGTAGGCGGCCGCACGCACCAGGGCGTCGGGATCGTCGATGAGCTCGGTGAGGGCCGAGAGGACCATGTCGGGTCCGGGGCCGCCCGACGTGGTGTCGTCGAGCTGTCCCGCGGTCACGGTGGCCAGGGCCTTGGCGATGGTGACGCGGACCTCGCGGGACGGGTCGGCGGTCGCCGCGCGGGCCAGCTCTCCGGCGGCGTCGACCGACACGAGTGCTCGCACGGCAGCGATACGCACGGCGATGTCCGCGTCCGAGAGAGAGCCCGCGAACAGCCCGGTGTCACCGAGGCGGAGGGCACGCAGGACGTCGAGTGCGGCGGCACGCGCGACGGGGTCGGCTTCGGACAGGGCGGCGACGAGGCCGTCGCGCAGGGCTGGTTCAGGGTCCAGCGTCTCGACCAGTTCGCGCAGTGAGGCGGCCGCGGCGGCGCGGACGCCGGCGTCGGGGTCGGCGAGCGTGGCGGCCAGTGCCGGTCCGGTGCCCGGCGGCACCGTCTCCGTCAGCACGGTGACGGCCGTTCGGCGAACGGTGGGCTCGGGGTCGGTCAGGTAAGGGGCGAGGGCGAAGAGCCGGGGCTCGTCCTCCGCGAGGGAGAGCAGTTCGAGCAGGCGCGGTGTGGCCGGCGTGTCCGTGTCGGAACCGGAGCGGGCTGTCGTGTCGGTCAGGGCGGGCTCCTGCCGCATCGCCACCGGCGCCGTTTCCCGGGCCCCAGCGGTCGCCACCTGTTCCGGGTGGACCTCGCCGAGGCGGCGGGAGGGTCCGCCGACCGGCTTGAACTCGGCGACCGGGACGAGATAGGGAGCCACGGGACGCGCCGTGAACTCCATCGCACCGGTGGGGGACTTGCGCAGATCGAGGTGGTGGAACCAGGAGGCGTCGTCACGATGCGGGTGGTCGAGACGGTCGTGGTAGAGGCCCCAGCGGGACTCCGTGCGGGCCAGGGAGGCCCGCGCGGCCATCTCCGCGCAGTCGCGGATGAAGCTCACCTCCGTGCAGCGCATCAGCTCGTGCGGGGTGCGGGCGCCCATCGTGGCGATGTCGGCGCGCATCCGCTCGAACGCCTCCAGGGCCAGCGACAGCCGGGCGCCGGACTTGGGCGGGGCCACGTAGTCGTTGACGAAGCGGCGCAGCTTGTACTCGACCTGGGGCTGGGGCGGGCCGTCGGGGTTGCGCAGCGGGCGGTAGATCAGCTCGTGCGCCTCCTGGAGCTGGTCGAGGGGCAACTCCCGTTCGTACGGCGTGTACTGGGACGCGTCCGCGCCGGCCAGGTCCCCGAAGACGAAGGCGCCGATCATGTAGTTGTGCGGGACACAGGCCAGGTCCCCGGCGGCGTACAGGCGAGGGACAGCCGTACGGGCGTGGTCGTCGACCCGTACGCCCGAGGCCGAGTGGCCGCCGCACAAACCGATCTCGGAGATGTGCATCTCGACGTCGTGGGTGCGGTAGTCGTGGCCGCGGCCGGAGTGGAAGGTGCCTCGGGTCGGGCGCTCGGTGGAGTGAAGGATCGACTCCAGGGCCGAGATCGACTCCTCCGGGAGGTGGCTCAGCTTCAGGTAGACCGGGCCCCGGTCGCTCGCGACTTCCTCCGCGAACTCCGCCATCATCCGGCCCGACCAGTAGTCGGAGTCGACGAAGCGTTCGCCGTGCCGGTTGACCTGGTAGCCGCCGAAGGGATTGGCGACATACGCGCAGGCGGGGCCGTTGTAGTCCTTGATCAGCGGGTTGATCTGGAAGCACTCGATACCGGTCAGCTCCGCGCCCGCGTGATACGCCATCGCGTAGCCGTCACCCGCGTTCGTCGGGTTCTCGTAGGTGCCGTACAGGTACCCGGAGGCAGGCAGGCCGAGGCGGCCGCAGGCGCCGGTGGCCAGGATCACCGCGCCCGCGCGGACGGTGACGAAGGCGCCCGTGCGGGTGTGGAAGCCCACCGCCCCCACGGCCCGCCCTTCCGCCGTGAGCACGCGTACCGGCATCACCCGGTTCTCGATCCGGATCCGCTCGCGCATCTCGCGCCGCCGCAGCTGCCGGTACAGGACCTTTTTGACGTCCTTGCCCTCCGGCATCGGCAGCACGTACGAGCCGGAGCGGTGGACCTGGCGGACCGCGTACTCGCCGTGCTCGTCCTTCTCGAACTTCATCCCGTACGACTCCAGCCGCTGCACCATGGCGAAGCCGCGGGTGGCGGTCTGGCGGACGGTGGATTGGTCGACGATGCCGTCGTTGGCGCGGGTGATCTCGGCGACGTAGTCGTCGGGTTCGGCGCGGCCGGGGATGACCGCGTTGTTGACGCCGTCCATGCCCATGGCGAGCGCGCCGGAGTGGCGGACGTGGGCCTTCTCCAGCAGCAGGACGTCCGCGCCGTGCTCGGCGGCGGTCAGGGCCGCCATGGTGCCGGCGGTGCCGCCGCCGATGACGAGGACGTCGCAGGTCAGTTCCTCGGCGTCGGTGAGGGCCGGGATCTGCAGGGGGGTGTCCACCAGGGTGCCTTTCAAGAACCGAGGGAGGTGAGGATGTCGCGCCGCAGGGCGGTACGCGCCGGATCGTCGTGGGCGGCGCGCTCGCGCGGGCGCGGTATGTCCCGTACGGCGATGAGGCGGCCCGCGCCCAGCAGGGCCACGCGGTCGCCGAGGAAGAGGGCCTCGTCCACGTCGTGGGTGACGAAGACGACGGTGGCGCCCGTGCCGCGCAGCACCTCCACCAGCAGGTCCTGCATGCCGGCGCGGGTCTGGGCGTCGAGGGCGCCGAACGGTTCGTCCATGAGGACGGCACGGGGCGCACCCGCGAGGGCCCGGGCCAGTTGGGCGCGCTGACGCTGGCCACCGGAGACGCGGTGCGGCAGGTGCCGGGACTGATCCGTCAGCCCGACGCGGGTGAGCCATGCCAAGGCCTGGGTACGGCGTTCGGCGCGGGGCAAGCCCTTGATGGCGAGGGGAAGTTCGACGTTCGCGCGCAGAGTGCGCCAGGGGAGCAGGGCGTCCTCCTGGAACACGAGGGCGCGTTCGGCGGACGGGGCGGTCAGGGGGCGTCCGTCCTGCGTGATCTCTCCGGAGAGCAGAGGCAGAAGGCCGGCCAGGGTGCGCAGGAGGGTCGACTTGCCACAGCCGGAGGAGCCGACGACGGTCAGGATCTCTCCGGGGGCCACATCAAGGTCCACCTTGTCCAGCACGGGCGCGCCGGGGCGTCCGACAGCGGCGTCGTGCAGGGCGAGGCGGGTGCCGGTGCCGGTGCGGGACGGTGAACGGACGTCAGACGAGCTGGTCATGAGACACGTCCTCCTTGGGGCCGGGCCCGACCGGTGCGGGGGAGGGGGCTTCGTGCGTCCGCCGCGGGAGGCGCGCGCCGGGGACGTACGAGGTGCGCGGCAGCCAGCGGGTCAGGCGGCGGCCCAGGAGCTCGACGGCCGTGGAGGTGAGCCAGCCGAGGACGCCGATCGTGACCATGCCGACGAAGACGCCGGGGTAGTCGACGATCGTGTACTCCTGCCAGGTGCGGTAGCCGACGCCGTACTGGCCGGAGATCATCTCGGCGGAGATCACGCAGATCCACGAGACGCCGATGCCGACCGACAGGCCGCCGAAGACGCCGGGCAGGGCGCCCGGCAGGACGACCGAGCCGAGGATGCGCCACCGGCTGCCGCCCATTGTCAGCACGGCCTCCTCCCACACGGGCGTCAGCGCACGGACGGCGTGCCGGGTGGAGACCAGGACCGGAAAGAAGGCGGCGGCGAAGGTGATGAAGACGATGCCCTGTTCGTTGGAGGGGAACAGGAGGATCGCGACGGGGACCAGGGCGATCGCCGGGATCGGGCGGACCACCTCCAGCAGTGGGCCCAGCAGGTCCTCGGCCAGTCGGGAGCGTGCCACGAGCACGCCCCCTGCCACCCCCAGCACCGCCGCCAGCAGGAAGCCGGTGAGGATGCGGGTCAGGCTGTCGGTGAGGTCCGTCCAGTAGTCGGCCCCGGCGAGGCGGTCGGCGAAGGCGTGGGCGAGGTCGGTGACCGTGGGGAACTGCGAGAAGCGCAGCCACAGGTCGACGTCCAGGCTGGTCAGGAGCTGCCACAGGCCGAGGGCGGCGGCGAGGGCGGCTGCTCGCAGTGCGTACCGGGCGGCTCGTGGGGCGGACCCGCTCACGAGGCACGCTCCAGGGCGTCGGCATACGTGACGGCCCGTGCTCCGTCGTGTCCGTCCACGTAGGCCTGCGCGGTCGCGGGGGCGACGAACGGCAGCAGCTGCTCACCGTCGGCGACCCACACCGCCTTGTCGGCGAACCAGAGGGTGCCGGTGGTGGCGTCGGGGACGTAGGCGGCGCGGATGCCGTCATAGTGCGTGGCCACGTAACCGAGCAGCTCCGCCGGGGACTTGAAGGTCCTGGTCTCCTGGGCGCCCTTCGGCCACACCTCGCTCGCGGCGGCGGGCGGCGTGGCCGCGAGCCGCTTCCCGTACGACGCTCCGAGCGCCTTCTTCAGGTACTGGTCGTCGACGAACGAGTCCACGTCCACGTCGCCGGTCAGCTTCGCCGCCTTCAGGACCGACACGTCCTGCTTCAGCGCGGAGACGAGCTGCGGTTTGACGGCCGGGTCGAAGGTGGAGATGCCGTGGGCGCCGTTGTAGAGGTAGACGACCTCGGCGGGCAGACCGGTGGCCTTCGCGACCTTCTCTGCGGCGGCGACGGGGTGGGTGTTGAGGTAGTCGGTGGCCTCGGCCTGGGCCTTGAGGAAGGCCTCCAGGACGGCCGGGCGGTCCTTGGCGAAGTCCTTGCGGGCGGTGACCCCGTGGAACGTGGGCAGGTTCAGCTGGGCGCCGTCGTACAGAGCCTTCGCCTTGCCCTGGTAGGTGAGCAGGCCGGGCCAGGCGACGAACTGCGACAGCGCGTCCGAGCTGCCCGCGGCCAGAGCCGAAGCGCCCACCGCGGGCTGCTGGTTGAGTTTCTCGATGCCGTCGTTCGGGTCGATGCCGGCGCGTTGCAGGGCCCGTACGAGGGTGCCGTCGGCGGCGGAGCCGACGCTCGTGGAGACCTTCTTTCCCTTCAGGGAGGTGAGCTTGGAGTCGGGTGCGGTGACGATGGTGTTGAGGCCACCGCGCAGGTTGTAGCCGGTGACCGAGACCAGATGGGTGGGACGGTTCAGTTGCTTGCCGCGGGCGGCGTTGATGAGCAGCGGGAAGTCGCCCATCGAGCCGATGTCGATCTTCCCGGCGGTCATCTGGGCGGTGACGGGGGCGCCGGTGGCGTAGTCCTGCCAGACGACCTTGTAGGTGCGGCCGTCGCCGAGCGAGGTCAGCTGCTTCTCGAAGTAACCGAGGGAGCGGAGCAGGGTGCCGGCAGTGACCGTGTTGATGGTCTTGGACTGGTAGCCGACGGTGACCGTGAAGCCGTCGCCGGCCTCGGCGTCACCGCCGCAGGCGCTGAGCGGGAGCAGAAGGACGACTGCGGATGCTGCGACTGCCGTGCGTTTCATCGTGGTTCGGCCTTTCACCGGAGCAGGTCAAGGGGATCAGCGGAGCAAATAGGGCATGTTGACCGTGACGGCTCCGGTGGGACAGCGGGCCGCGCACGGACCGCAGTACCAGCACTCGTCGACGTGCATGTACGCCTTGCCGCTGTCGGTGTCGATGGCGAGGGAGTCCAGCGGGCACATGTCCACGCAGAGCGTGCAGCCGTCGATGCACTTCGACTCGTCGATGGTCACGGGCACGTCGGCCCGCTGGGGCACCAAGGGCATGGCTGTCTCCAGAAAGGTGCTTCGGTGAGGTGGTGTCAGAGGGAGCGGCGCAGCAGGCCGCTCATCGTGATGCGGTCGCCGCGGAAGCGGATGAACTCCAGGTCCACAGGGCGCCCGTCGGCGAGGTGCGTGAGGCGTTCCAGCATCAGGACGGCCGCACCGCGCGGAGCCTGAAGCACGGCGGCGGAATGGGCGTCCGCGTTGACCGCCTCCAGCGTGATGTCGGCGTGTCCGAGGCGCTGGCCGGTGAGGGACTCCAGGAGGCGGAAGACGTCGGTGTTCTCCAGGTCGCAGCCGAGCAGGGCCGTGCCGATGTCCAGGGGGATGTAGGTGAGGTCCAGGGACAGGGGGAGGCCGTTCAGGCGGCGCAGGCGTTCGATGTAGAGGATGTCGGTGCCGGGTGGGACGCGGAGGCGCTCGGCGACCGGGGCGGGGGCCGGGGCTGGGCCCATGGTGCGGACCTCGTTGGTGACGCGGCCGTGCTCGTGCAGGGTCTCCCCGAGGCCCATCAGCCGGTCGAGTCCATGGGCGTACTTCTGGGCGACGACCACCGTGCCGACGCCGGGGAGGCGCTCCACCAGGCCCTCGGCGCGCAAGAGGTCGAGGGCCTGACGGACGGTGTTGCGGGAGGCCCGGTAGTCGGTGGCGAGAGTCGACTCGTGCGGGAGGGTGCCGGCCGGGAAGCCCCCGGTGAGGAGCTGGTGACGCAGGAGGTCGGCGAGTTGGCGTGCCTGGTCCGCGCGCAGCCGACGCCGTGTGCGCTGGGCGGCGACGGTGGGCGCGCCCTGGCCGGCGTGGTCTCGGATGCGGTCGGTGGGTGGCATGTTCGGAACCCTACCGATCCGGTAGGGATAGTGGTGTTGCGGAAGTGTTGCGCCACCTGACGCATCGCCGGATGCGTCGCTGACCTGGGCTTACGGTGGACGGAAGGGAAGATCGGCCGGGTTCCGGCCGACACCGCGCGGGAAGGGCCTACTCCCGTCCCGACCTGTTTGTGCGGGCCCCTTGACTCGGCTTGGCCGGGGTCCGACACTCCACTACGGGAATCCTAGTGAAGTGGTAGGGAAATATGGATGGTGCTGCGCCGGCCCTCGGCGGCGACGCTGTCCGTGTCGCCGTCCGGTCGCTGCCCCTGCTGACATCCCGCCGCCACATCGACCTCGTACGGGTGTGCAGTGCGGCAAGTTCCCCGCCCGCCGGTGGCCCCGCCCCCGCCTGACCCCCCCCGTGCACCTACCGCAGTCCGGCCGCGGCGAAGCCGTCGCGCGCCGTCGCCGTCGTATGCCCGTGACCGAGCACTTCGAGGGAGACGTATGCCCGCATCATCCCCGACAGCCGTGCCGTCCTTCCGGAGCAGGATCGGCTGTGACGCGCGCAGCGGTTACTACGCTGTGCCGCACCGCTACCGGCTCCACCTCTCGCCGTCCTGTCCGCACTGTCTGCAGATCGCCGTCACGCACAGCCTGCTCGGCCTCGACGACACTCTCCCGGTGACGCTGCTGCCCGCCGTGCCCGACGCCCCGGACGGTGGGCATCGTGCGTTGCGCCCGCTGTACGAGGCCAGCTCGCACCAGCATCCCGGACCGGCGGTGGCGCCGGTCCTCAGCGACGACTGGACCGGCAGGATCGTCAGCACCCACACCCCCGACATCCTGCGGGACCTCGCCCGGCAGTTCGGTGGCCATGGCCCCGACCTCCACCCGCGCGGTGCCGAGGAGGCGATCGAGGCCGTCGGCCGGCTCTGCGAGCGGGGCATCACCTGGGCCGCCCAGCGTGCCGGCGAGTCCGGAGGCGACCCGGCGGCGCGGGACATCGCCCTGGCCACTCTCCTGCGCGCGCTGGACGTGCTGGAGTGGCGGCTCGGTTCCCGGGAGCCGGTGCTGGGTGGCGAACTCACCGCCGCCGACGTGCAGTTGTGGGTCACGCTGGTCCAGCTGGACACTGTGCACCGCCACCACCTGGACGCCGCCGCCGTGCACCGCATCACCGACCACACCCGTCTGTGGGCGTACGCACGGCGTCTGACGGCGCACCCCGCCTTCGGCTCCCACCTCGACCTGGACGGCATCGCCCGCAGGCACCACGCCCACTGCCGGGGCGAGGAGGCAGCCGGCGCGGCGGTGCAGATCGTGGACTGGGCGGCGTACGCACGCCATGAGGCACCGGAGCCGGCGCGGCGGCCCGGCTGACCGGGAAACGGGGCGTGGACGCCCGGCCTCCGGCGGTTTCGTGCGACTGCAATCCTGCCTTCTGCCGCGGCGGACGCGCAGACTCTCCGCACACGTCGAGCGGACAGGCATCGACGGTGACGGTGTGCGCGTGGTGGGCCGCGGCTTCGGCCGGCGGCTCGACGACCGGTACGACTGGGCCGTGTGCGCACTGCCCGACGGAGTCGCTCGTCTCACTCGCGAAGTGGCCGGGGCACCGGGATCCGGCGTTCACACTCCGGACCTGCACTCACCTCGTGCCGCAGGCCGGCGCGCGGGGACTGTCCGCGATCGAGGCGTGGCTCACGGAACTCGACGGAAGGTCCCTGAGAAGTCCCAGGGGGCTGGAACGGTCGCTGGATTCCCATAAACACGCAGGTCAGAGCGTGATCGTTACCTAAGCGGAACAGAACCCGGCGTACAGCCCGACTCGTCTGCCGCCACCTGCCGTCTTCCCGGGAAAGGGCCTCTGATCCGGGACGGAGGCCAAGGGCGGCTGCCGGGAGCCCTCGACGCCGAGACCGGCCCGGGTTGCGGCGCCGGACGTACGATGGACACAGATCCGTCGTACACGAGCCGCTGTCGGTGAAGCAGCGAAAAGGTTGGACCTCTCCCATCGAGGCCGGTTCGTGCGACCTGCCGGGCACGCGGGTATGACCTCGACAACGATCACGACGCAAGCCGTGCATCCCTCGCCGTGACCCCGGGAGCCGCGCACCGGAACCCGGCCTCATCACGCACCGCACACCGCGAGGACGTACCCATGTCGAACCGCCTGTTCAGTGATCGCGTAGATGCCGGCCGGGTCCTCGCCAAGCTCCTGGAACGCTACCGGGGCGATCCCGATGCGATCGTGCTGGGCCTGCCGCCCGGCGGCGTTCCGGTGGCGTACGAGGTCGCCGTGGCCGTGGGTGCGCCACTCGATGTCTTCCCGGTCCGCAAGATCGGCGTGCCCGGTCAGGAGGACGTGGCGATGGGAGCCATCGCGGACGGCGGAGTGGTGGTGCTCGACGAGGATGTCGTCCGCGGCCTGGGCATCCTGCCGGGCACGCTGCGCAGCGCGGTCGAGCGGGAGGCCCGGGAGCTGCTGCACCAGGAGCACACCTACCGGGAGGGACGGCCCGCGCCCGAGCTGGAGGGCCGCACGGTGATCCTGGTCGACGACGGCCTTGCCACCGGGGTCGGCATGCGCGCCGTGATCCAGGCCCTGCGCCGCCACCGGCCGGCGCGGATCGTCGTCGCGGTGCCTGCCGCCGCCGAGTCGACCTGCCGCGAGTTGGCCGACATGGCCGACGACTTGGTCTGCGCCACCACCCCGTCGCCGTTCTTCGCCGTCGGCGTTTCCTACTGGGACTTCCAGCAGATCACGGACGAGGACGTGCGGAAGCTGTTGCGCCGGGCAGCGGGCAGGCCCGCGGAGCCCGCCGAGGAGGGGGTGAACGAGGTCGCCCTGATCAGCGCTGAGGCGTTCCCCGTCGAGGACGGCGTGCCCAGCGACGAGACACTGTTCGACCTGGTGGGCAACGCGCGATTCGTGCTGATCGGCGAGGCCTCGCACGGCACGCACGACTTCTACCAGGCGCGCGCTCGCATGACGCAGCGGCTGATCGAGGAGAAGGGCTTCTGCGCGGTCGCGGCCGAGGCCGACTGGCCCGACGCCTACCGGGTCAACCGCTACGTCCGGGACCGCAGCGACGACGTCACGGGCGAGGAGTCACTGCGCGGCTTTCGGCGGTTCCCCACCTGGATGTGGCGGAACACCCCGGTGCTGGACTTCGTGGGATGGCTGCGGGAACACAACGACCGGGTCTCCGGCGGCGAGCGCGCGAAAGCGGGCTTCTACGGTCTCGACCTGTACAGCCTGTACCGCTCGATCGAGGAAGTCATCAGCTACCTGGACCGCGTCGATCCGGAGGCGGCGGCGCGGGCCCGCGAGCGCTACGCCTGCTTCGATCACTACAACACCGACGGCGACGCCCAGGCCTGGGGGTTCGAGGCCGCCTTCGGAGCGGGTGAGACCTGCGAGCGGCAGGTCGTCGACCAACTCGTCGAGCTGGAGCGGCACGCGGTGCAATACGTAGGCGGGGACGGACTGCTCGCCGAGGACGAGCAGTTCTACGCCGAGCAGAACGCGCGCACGGTCAAGAACGCGGCAGAGTACTACCGGAAGATGTTCGGCGAGCAGGTGTCGTCCTGGAATCTTCGTGACCGCCACATGGCCGACACCCTGGAGGCGCTCGCCGAGCATCTGAGCCACCTGCGGAGCAGCCCCGCCAGGATCGTCGTGTGGGAGCACAACTCCCACCTCGGGGACGCCCGGGGCACGGAAGCCGCGCTGCGCGGCGAGCTCAACGTCGGCCAGTTGGTGCGGCAGGCGCACCCTGATGACTGCTGCCTGCTGGGCTTCACCACCTACACCGGCACGGTGACAGCCGCGGACGACTGGGGAGGACCGGCCGTGCACAAGGCGGTGCGCCCGGCACTCGCTGACAGCGTCGAGAACCTGTTCCACCAGGTCGGCGAGAAGGAGTTCATGCTTCCGTTCAACCGGACGCCCCTGGCCGCCGACACGCTGCGCAAGGCGCGCCTTGAGCGGGCGATCGGCGTCATCTACCGGCCGGAGACCGAACGGCAGAGCCACTACTTCCGCGCGCGCGTGTCGGACCAGTTCGACGGCGTCATCCACATCGATGAGACCCGGGCGGTCGAACCCCTGGAGCGCACGGCCGAGTGGCAGGGAGGCGAGGTCCCCGAGACCTACCCGTTCGCCGTATGAGAGCCGCCGCCGTGCTTACGAGGCACCGGAGCCGCCCGCCCCGTGCCAGAGGCCCTGCACCCTGAACCACACTCCGGGGCTGAACACGGACTCCACTGCCGCAGGCAGGCCGACCGGCAACCGGAACACCTTCAGAGCTCCGCTGGGGTGCAGGTCGTAGGCGTAGCTGATTTCGTCGGCCACATCCTCGTAGGCGACGTCCCAGATGGTGCGGTTGGTGTAGCCGTTGGGATCGCCGACTTCTGCGAGCTTGATAAAGACGGACATATTGTGACTATATGCCCGGAACCTGCGATCGCGCCCGCCGGGCACATGTCCGGTTCCCGCCGCGGTGCGTACCGTGAGGGCCGACATTTTCCTGACGGCGCCCCATGCGAGCCGTTGCGTCCCATCCGGTTGAACGGACGTCAAACTCGGCGAGCGGTTGCGTGTCCACGCCGTGACCCCGGGCTCAGCCGGGGCCCCTCCTCGCTGTCGGCGTGTGGGCAGCGGCCTCAGAACTCACCTCAGCGAGTTACGTCGACATTCCCGGATGTATCGGCCGTACCCGGTGCGGAATGGCCTACACGTCTCCGTGCTGCGAAGGCCAGGCGGAGGCGAACGTCCAGCACGTCCCGTAGGGTTGTGGAAGACGTGCTTCCTCCTCCGTTGTCGTCCCGCGGCACTTCCGTACCGGCCCGCTCCACCCGTGGCGTCCCCGGCAGAACCGGCTGATGGCGACGCCGAAGCGTCCCGGGGAATGCTGAATCCTGGGCGGCCGATTCCAGGGGAGATCACATGCCCGGCAAGATCGAACGTGCCACCCTGCGCGCCGCGGCTCAGGCCGCCGAGCGGACCCTGGCGACCGCCGCCGAGCAGGCCGAGCGGCAGTACCCGCAGGACCCGTCCGCCCAGCGCGTCGCCGAGGTCGGGGCGCTCACCGGTGCGTTGAGGACCCTGCTGGACGCGGTGCGCCCCTTCATCGAGGAAGAGGACGACGAAGACGACGGGCGGTGACCGGCGCTTTCGGCACCGGCCGCAAGAGATTCGCGCCGGCATGTCGATCGCCGTCGTCACCGTCCGGCTGCACCACAACGGCTGGTGACGCGGGCCAGGTGCCGGGCGAAGACCGCGCGGGCGTCCGGGGTCAGGGTCCGCAGCGCCACCAGGGCCGTGATCACCACGTCGCACAGCTCCGCCTGCACGTCCTCCCAGGTGTGACTGGTGCCCTTGCGCGGGTTCTGGCCGGTGGCGCCGATCACCGCCTGGGCGGCTTCGCCGACCTCCTCCGACAGCTTCAGCATGCGCAGCAGCAGGCCCTCCCGGCCGCCGTGCGGCTGGTCGGTCTCCAGCCACGCCCACAGGGCGTCGACGGAGGTCCACACGTCCGCGGGTGCCGCTTGGGGCAGGTCCTGATCGCTCATGACCCCAGCGTGCCAGTCCCGTTCCCCTGCGACAGCGCTCTTTCTCCTCGGACAGTCCTGCGGGCCCCTACTCCTCGAACAGCGCCTCCTGCTCGCCCTGCGCGGTCCGCCGCAGGTGACGGATCCGCCTGCCCACGACGAGGGCCGTCCCCGCGGCCACCGCCGCGAACGCCGCCGGGACCATCCAGCCCCGGTCGACGGCATGCCCGAGAGCGTGGTCCAGGGAGAGCCGGCCCGGGCCCGTGATGGCGAGACCGGCCGACGTCAGACCCAGGGAGGCCGCGTACTCGTAGCCCCCGCCCTGGGCGAAGAAGCCATTGGGCGCGTGCACCGCCGCCGCGCCCGCCATCGCGCCGGCCGCCGCAGCACCCGCCGCCGGGGTCGCCAGGCCCAGCGCGAGCAGCAGGCCGCCGCCCGTCTCCGCCAGGCCCGCCGCCATCGCGCTGGCCTTCCCCGGCCGGTAGCCGACGGACTCCATGAACTGGCCGGTCCCCTCGATGCCGCCCCCGCCGAACCAGCCGAACAGCTTCTGGGCGCCGTGCGCCGCCAGCACGCCTCCGGTGCCCAGGCGGAGCAGCAGCAGGCCGATGTCGCGTCGGTCGTAACAGGTCACGGTGACTCCCAGGCAGACAGCAGGAACAATGTCCCCTCCGCGTTTCCACCGTCGCACCGGTCACACACGGCGGCCCGCCCGCGACGGCCGTCCGGGTGGCTGGGCCCCGGGCGCGGTGCGATCCCGGCGGTCACCAGGACGCGAGCGGCCCGTGACGGGCGGGCGACGGCCACGCCGACGCTCAGGACAGCGCCGGCTCCGGCGTCCCCCCGGCGCCCCGCCCCGGGACGGCGGCGGCCGCCACCCCCGCCGTCTCCGCGGTTTCTCCCGGATACCGCACCCCGATCCGCTGCCGTACCGCGTCCAGCGTCCGCATCACCGCGAGGGTGCCGTCCAGCGGCACGAGCGGAGACTCCGTCTCACCCGCGCGCAGGGCCCGCATCACCTCCAGCGCCTCGTGCCGCAGGCTGGTGCGCGGTCCGTCGGCCGGGTCGGCGGCGAACTCCTCCGGGTCCCGGCCGTCACGGTGCAGCACGAAGCGCTCCGGGTGGAAGAAGCCGGCCGGCACGTCGATGCGGCCCCTGGAACCCGTCACCGACGCCGTCGTGCCCGTACCGCCCGTGATGGAGCAGTGCACCGACGCCAGAGCGCCGCTGTCCCAGGAGAGCAGGACGCCCGTCTGCAGGTCGACCCCCTCCGGGGACAGCACCGCCCGCCCGGTCACGTCCGACGGCTCACCGAGCAGCAATTGCGCGAACGACACCGGGTACACGCCGAGGTCGAGCAGCGCCCCGCCGCCCAGCGCCGGGTTCCGCAGCCGGTGCGCCGACGGGAACGGCCCCTCGAGCCCGAAGTCGGCCCGGACGGTGCGCACCTCGCCGATCGCCCCGTCGTCCACCAGCGCCTTCAGCCGCCGCACCAGCGGGTTGCAGTACATCCACATGGCCTCCATCAGGAAGCGCCCGTGCCGCCGCGCCAGCCCGGCCAGCTCCTCCGCCTCCCGCAGGTTCAGCGTGAACGGCTTCTCGCACAGCACGTGCCGCCCGGCTTCCAGGCACAGGCCCGCGGCGACCCGGTGGGCCGAGTGCGGGGTGGCGACGTACACGACGTCGACGTCGGCGTCCCGCGCGAGCTGCTCCCAGGTGCCGTACGCGCGGGGTATCCCGAACCGCTCCGCGAACGCCGTCGCCGACTCCTGCCGGCGCGAGGCCACCGCCACGACGTCCGCGTCCGGCAGGTCCACCAGGTCCGCCGTGAAGGCCGCCGCGATCCCACCGGTCGCAAGAATCCCCCAGCGCACCTTCTGCTCCGTCATCCCGGCCCCGCCCTCGCTCGCGTGATCGTCGGCACTCCGTACGAGCTGAGAGCATAGGTGCGGACTGCTCGGAGAGGGAGGGACACATGTCCGAGGGTGGGGCACCGGCGCCGCGCGCGTCGGAGGCGGCCGTACCGCCGCAGAGGACCGTGCCGCAGACGAGGGCCCCCGGGCCGCCGGGGGCGGCGGCGCGGCGCGTGGGACTCCTGGTCACCCTGATCCTCGGCGGGCTGACCGCCACACCGCCGCTGGCCATGGACATGTACCTCCCCTCGCTCCCGGAGGTCACCCGGTCCCTGCACGCGCCCGCCGCGACCGTCCAGCTCACCCTCACCGCGTGCCTGGCCGGCTTGGCCCTGGGGCAACTGGTCATCGGGCCGCTGAGCGACCGCTGGGGCCGCCGGCGGCCGCTGCTCACCGGGCTCGCCGTCTACGTCGTCGCCACCGCCCTGTGCGCCCTCGCGCCCACCGTCCACCTCCTCGTCGCCTTCCGGCTGGCGCAGGGGCTCGCGGGCGCCGCCGGCATCGTCATCGCGCGGGCCGTCGTCCGTGACCTCTACGACGGCGTGGCCATGGCCCGCTTCTTCTCGACCCTCATGCTGGTCTCCGGCGTCGCACCGATCGTGGCGCCGCTGATCGGCGGGCAGATCCTGCGGGTGACGGACTGGCGGGGCGTCTTCCTGGTCCTCACCGCCGTCGGTGTGCCGCTCGGCGGCATCGTCTGGGCCAGGCTCCCGGAGACGCTTCCCGCCACCGAGCGCCACAGCGGCGGCGTGGCGGACGCCCTGGGCTCGATGCGCCGGCTGCTCGCCGACCGCGCCTTCACCGGCTACCTGCTCGCGGGCGGTTTCGCCTTCGCCGCGCTGTTCGCCTACATCTCCGCCTCGCCGTTCGTCGTCCAGGAGATCTACGGCGCCTCCCCGCAGACGTTCAGCCTGCTGTTCGGGCTCAACTCGGTCGGGCTGGTCGTCGTCGGCCAGATCAACGGCAAGGTGCTGGTCGGCCGGGTCCGCCTCGACCTGGTGCTGACCGCCGGTCTCCTCGTGGTCGTCCTCGCCGCCGGGGCCCTCCTGCTGATGGCCACCGGCGTCCTGGGCGCCGTCGGTCTCACACCCGTCGCCGCCGCGCTGTTCGTGCTGATGTCCGCGATGGGCGTCACCCTGCCGAACACCCAGGCCCTCGCCCTCATGCGCACCCGGCACGTCGCCGGCTCGGCGTCCGCCCTGCTCGGCACGACCCAGTTCCTGATCGGCGCGGTCGTCTCCCCACTCGTCGGCATCGCCGGCGAGCACACCGCCGTCCCGATGGCCGTCGTCCAACTGACCGCCGCACTGGTGGCGCTGACCTGCTTCGTGGCAATGTGCCGACCCTGGACCACACGCCGGAGCGCGGCGGGCGGGGGCACGCGCTCGCCGGGCGACGCCGAGAGCCTGGGAGCGGACAACTGAGCACACCGAGACTCCGCGGGGACACCCCCGAGCGGGCCGGGCTCGACGCCGGCGAGCTGCGGCTGCTCGTCCGCGCGGTGCACGAGCTCGTCGAGGGGGAGCGGCCCTGGGCGGCGGGCGCCGTCGTGGTCGCCGGGCGGGGTTCGGTGATCGCCGTGAGCGAGGCGGCGGGCTGGGCCGTGCGGTACGCGGGCCACGACCCGGAGACCGGCCGCGACGTCGAACTGCCGTCGGCGGAGCGTGTGCCGATGACCGTGGGCACGCCGTTCGACCTGGCCTCGCTGACCAAGCTGTTCACCGCGGTCGCCGCCGTGCAGCAGATCGAGCGGGGCACGCTCGGCATCGACGCGCGCGTCGGCGCCTACCTGCCGGAGTTCCGTGCGGCTGCCGAGCACGGCGTGACCGTGCGGCAACTGCTCACCCACACCTCCGGGCTGCGCCCCGGGCTGCCGCTGTACGACTGCCCCGACGACGCGGCGCGGCTGGCGCTGCTGCGGGCCGAGCCGCCGGTGGGCGTGCCCGGTACGTACACCTACTCCGACCTGGACTTCCTGCTGCTGCAGCACGTCCTGGAGCGCGTGACGGGCCGCCGCCTCGACGCGCTCGTGCGCGACGGCATCACCCGGCCGCTGGGCATGACCGCGACCCGGTTCGGCCCGTGCCCGGGCGCCGCGGCGACGGAGGACCAGCGGCGGCCGTGGGCCAAGGCGGACCGGGGGATGCTGCGCGGTCAGGTCCACGACGAGAACGCCTGGGCGCTGGGCGGTGTCGCCGGG
The DNA here is from genome assembly GCF_053587115.1 of Streptomyces sp. NPDC003697. Taxonomy (NCBI): domain Bacteria; kingdom Bacillati; phylum Actinomycetota; class Actinomycetes; order Kitasatosporales; family Streptomycetaceae; genus Streptomyces; species Streptomyces sp. NPDC003697. The sequence continues at coordinate 29,012 of NZ_JBSFNN010000052.1, read as the reverse complement.
CACGCGGGACTGTTCTCGACGGGGCGGGACCTCGCCGTCTTCTGCCGCGCCCTGCTCGCCGGCGGCGCCTACGGACCGGCCCGCATCCTCGGGTCCGACTTCGTGGAGCTGCTGCTGGCGCCGCCCGGGCTGGGCTTCGCCGTGGACCAGGCGTGGTTCATGGGGGAACTGGCGGGGCGGGGCGCGGCGGGACACACGGGGTTCACCGGCACGTCCCTGGTGGTGGATCCGGCCACGGACACCTTCCTGGTGCTGCTGGCCACCACGGTGCATCCGCGTCGGCGTGCCCCGGACAGCGGGCCGCGGGCCGCGGCGGCGACGCGGCTGGCGCGGGCGGTCCGCGGCACCTGACCTGTGACCTGAGCGGACTGCGGCACCGGTGCTTCCGTGCCGTGCGTGCGGGGTCGTGGGTGGGACGGGGCCGGGACGGGGGTCCCCGTCCTCGGACCGGCGCGAGTGCGGTGTCCCGAGGAGCGCACTCGGCGTCGACGCGCCGGCCGCTGCGGGCGGGCACCCCCGTCCCGTCCCCTCCCGTCCGCGGACGGCCGCGGGTGCGTAGTGGTACGCGCGTCACCGTGTCGCCGATCCCCTCGGCTTCGAAACTGGCGGAAGTCCTGGACGGGCCGCGCCTCCCGCCGTAACAGCAAGGTGGGGAAGCGCTCCCGACTGGGACGGCAAGGGCGTCAGCCGGTTCGGGCAAGGGGACAGGACGGACCACGCGGCCGCAGTCGCCCGCGGACGGAAGGGGACGTGTCGGGGGGTGTGCGCCCGCAGCGGCCGGCGCGTCTGCGCCGGGTTCCTCGATGAGAGACCCAGTCCGCGCCGGTCCGAGGACGGACACCCCACGGCGCGGCCCCGACCCACATCGCAGCAGCCCGCGCACGCCACGATGGTCCGCCTCGCCCGGTGGACCTGAGAAAATCACAGGGTGAACGACCTTCTGTCCCCGGCCGAGACCCTCCGCGCCGCCCTCGCCGGTCTGCTCGACGGGCTGCCGCCCCGGCAGGCCGCGGGCGCGGTCGAACGGCTCATCGCCAGCTACCGGGGGAGCACCCCGACCGACGCCCCGATCCTGCGCGACCGCGCCGACGTGGTCGCGTACGCCGCCTACCGGATGCCGGCGACGTTCGAGGCCGTGCGCTCCGCGCTGGAGGCGTTCGCGGACGCCGCCCCCGGCTGGGCCCCCGCCGGCCACATCGACATCGGCGGCGGCACCGGGGCGGCCACCTGGGCCGTCAGCGCCACCTGGGACGGCAGACGGCCGGTGACCGTGCTCGACTGGGCCGAGCCGGCCCTGGCGCTCGGCCGGGAGATCGCCGCCGCGAACCCCGCGCTGACGGACGCCCGCTGGGAGCGGGCCCGGATCGGCGCGGCGATCGGCCTCGACGACACCGACCTCGTCACCGTGTCCTACGTCCTCGGCGAGCTGACCGCGTCCGACCGTGCCGCCGTCGTCGACGCCGCCGCGGCGGCCGCGCAGGCCGTCGTGGTCGTCGAGCCGGGCACGCCCGACGGCTACGCCCGCGTCCTCGCCGCCCGCGACCGGCTCGTCGCGGCCGGGTTCCACGTCGCCGCGCCGTGCCCGCACAGCGCCTCCTGTCCCATCGCGCCCGGCACGGACTGGTGCCACTTCTCGGCGCGTGTCAGCCGGTCCTCCCTGCACCGGCAGGTCAAGGGCGGGTCCCTCGCCTACGAGGACGAGAAGTTCAGCTACGTCGCCGCCACCCGGTTCCCCGTGACACCCGCCCCCTCCCGCGTGGTCCGGCGCCCGCAGATCCGCAAGGGGCAGGTGCTGCTCGACCTGTGCGAGAGCGACGAGCAGCTGCGCCGGCGGACGGTCACCAAGCGCCACGGCGACCTGTACAAGGCGGCGCGCGACGCCGACTGGGGGGACGCCTGGCCGCCGGAGGGCGCCGCCTCCTAGCGCCCCCGCTGCGAGGCCGGAAGCCCCGTTCCCTGCCGCGGCCCGGCGCTCACGGACGGGCACCCGTCGGCCGGGCCGTGGCGAGACGGCCCGTCTCACCTCCCTGCTACGGTCGGGCCATGGCCGACAAGCCCGCCCCCGACGCCGCCCGCCGCAGTGAGAAGTCCCGTCGCGCGATCTACGACGCCGCCCTCGCCCTCGTGGTGGAGGCCGGGTACCGCAGCACGACCGTCGAGGGCATCGCCGCCCGGGCCGGCGTGGGGAAGCAGACGATCTACCGCTGGTGGTCGTCCAAGGCGGAGGTGCTGCTGGAGGCCTTCCTCGACCTCGGGGAGCAGGCGGCCCGGCAGACGGGGCAGGAGCCGTACGAGATTCCCGACACCGGCGACCTGGTCGCCGACCTCAAGGCCGTGCTGCGGGCCACCGTCGACGAACTGCTCGACCCCCGGTTCGAGGCGCCGTACCGCGCCCTCGCCGCCGAGGGCGTGGTGAACGAGCGGCTCGGCCGGGAGTTCGTGGCCAGGCTGCTGGAGCCGGCGCTGGAGCTGTACGTGCGCCGGCTGCGCGCCGCACAGGCGGCCGGCGCCGTGCGGGCCGACGTCGATCCGCGCGTCGCCCTGGAACTCTTCGTCTCCCCGCTCGCCCAGCGCTGGCTGCAGCGCACGGGCCCGATCTCCCACGCCTACACCGACACCCTCGTCGACTACGCGCTGCACGGCATCGCGCCCCGCTGAGCGCAGGCCTCCACACCGCAGGCGAATGCCACGAACGGTCCCATCGGGGATGATTCCGGATGTGCGGTACGTCTCCTCCCGCCTGCCCGGATGCGGGGTCCGGCCCCCCGGGGCGCAGGATGGTGGGACCATGGGACATGCTGACGACACCAGCGAGGCGAGGGGATAGATGAGCGCGGAGTTCGGCGGCCGCACCGGCCGACAGGGCAAACTCTCCCAGTGGCTGCGCGGACGCCGCCCCGAGAAGACCGCCGGTGACGGCGGCCGGGAGGCCCTGCTGCTCGCCGCCGCCGCCGCGGGCCTGCCCCTCGCGCCCGCCGCGTACCCGGCACCGGGCTACCGCTGCTCCTGCGACCGCGTCGGCTGTCCCACGCCCGCCCGGCACCCGGTGTCGTTCGCGTGGCAGACGCAGTCCACGACGGACCGCGCCCAGATCGAGCGCTGGGCCCGGCACCAGCCGCAGGCCAACTTCATCACCGCGACGGGCATGGTCCACGACGTCCTCGACGTGCCCCTGGAGGCCGGGCGCGAGGCCCTGGAGCGGCTGCTCGCCACCGGCGTCGAGGTCGGCCCGGTCGCCGAGAGCGACGACGGCCGCCTGCTGTTCTTCACCCTCACCCGCGGCACCCCCGAGGACGAGGACGAGTGGTGGCCGTGCGAGCTGGACTGCCACCCGGAGACGATGGACGAGCACCCGGGGCTGCGCTGGCACTGCCGCGGCTCGTACGTCCTCGTACCGCCCGCCCGGCTGCCCGGCGACGACCGGACGGTGCGCTGGGTACGCGGCCCGGAGCACGCCCTGCCCGACCCCCTGACCCTGCTCGAGGCCCTCACCGACGCCTGCGCGCGCCACGTGGGCGACGAGGCCGCCCACCCGGACACGGCCTGGCCCCTGCGCCGCTGACGGCCCCGCCCCGCGCGGGAGCCCGGCGACCGGGCAGGGCACGGAGCCGCGGGGCCGTCGGCCCCGTTACCCGCCCTGCGCGGACGTCAGGCCCTGCACGCGGCCCAGTACCGTCACCCGCTGCCCTCCCGCGCCCCGCTCCGGGTCGAGGGCCACCGCGTTGGAGACGAACTCCATCGTCAGGGACTGCTTGATCTCACCGGTGGTCAGCGCCTGCACATCCCGGTTCGGGGTGGGCACGGAGGCGCCCGCCGCGGCCGTCTGCTTCTGGTAGTGGTGCGTGGTGAAGAAGACCAGCGCGCCGCCGTCCGCGGTGCGCAGCGCCAGCGGGGCGTAGTCGCCGTTCGTCAGCGGCTCGTCGATGTACTGCGTGGCAAGGCCCGGCCGGCTGGAGTTCCTGGCGCGCAGCGCACGCCACTCGGAGGTGTGCGGGCCCGCGGCGAAGTCCGTACCGCCGTTCTTCAGATAGTTCGTGTAGCTCCGGCTCAGGTCGCCCGGCGCGACGGCCGGCCCGGTCGAGTTCGCCGGCACGGCCTCCGCCCAGCCGGCCCGGTCCTTGCGGAACTCCGGCACGGTGCCCGGCGCGACGAGTGTCAGGTACGCCACCTGCCACCGCTCGCCGAGGCCGTCGCGCGTGAAGACCAGCAGCCAGCGGAAGTTGCCCGCCTTGTTGGCCTGGGCGTCGGCGAGGAACCAGCGCGGCCAGCCCGCCTTCTTGGGGATGGTGAACTTCGCGTCCGTCAGCCGCAGCGGCTTGTGCTCCGGGTTGCCGCCGGGGTGGTTGGCGTGACCGGCCTTCAGACGGGCCCCGTCGATCGCCCCGAGGGCGCCGGTGACGTAGGCCGCGTCCAGGGAAGGGTCGTAGGCCGCGTCGGCCTTGTTGTAGGCGGCCGTGAACTGCCGGAGCGCCTTCTCGGCCTCGGCGCGGGTGGCCGTCGGGAGCACCTCCCGCTCCCCGTGCACGACCACGCATCCGCTCGCCGTGGCCGACAGCGCGGTCACCGCGGCCGTGGCCAGCGCGATCCGGTCAAGCCTGCGAAGCCTCAGAGGTCCGCGATCCCTGGTCATCAGGTACCTTCACCTTCCCCTTCCCGGAGGCGAACCCTACCGGGGCGAGGAACAGCGCGAGCGCCGGGACCAGGTACAGCAGCCACACCGTGACCTGGAGGACCGTCGGGTCGGGCTGGAAGTTGAACACGCCCTTCAGCAGGGTGCCGTACCAACTGTCCGGCGGGACGGTGCCGCTGATGTCGAACGCCAGGCTGTTCAGGCCCGGGATCCAGTCGGCCTCCTGCAGGTCGTGGACGCCGTACGCGAGCACGCCCGCGGCGACGACCACCAGCATGCCGCCGGTCCAGGTGAAGAACTTCGCGAGGTTGATCCGCACGGCGCCGCGGTAGAACAGCCAGCCCAGCAGGACGGCGGTGGCCAGGCCGAGGGCCACGCCGACCAGCGGGCGCGGGCTGCCGTCGGAGGCCGCGTGCACCGACGCCCACACGAACAGGGCGGTCTCCAGTCCCTCCCGGCCGACGGCCAGGAACGCGGTGGCCACCAGGGCGCCGGTACCCATCGCGAGGGCCGCGTCGAGCTTGCCGTGCAGTTCGGACTTCAGGTGCCGTGCGGTGCGCCGCATCCAGAACACCATCCACGTCACCAGGCCGACCGCGGCGATGGACAGGGTGCCGCCGAGCGCCTCCTGCGCCTGGAACGTCAGCTCCTGGGAGCCGAATTCGAGGACGCAGCCGAAGCCCAGGGCGATGGCGACCGCGATGGCGATGCCCGCCCAGATGGGCTTCAGGGCGTCCCGGCGGCCGGTCTTGACCAGATAGGCGATCAGGATGCAGACGACGAGGCTGGCCTCCAGCCCCTCGCGCAGACCGATCAGGTAGTTGGAGAACACTGACTACGCCTCCTCGGACAGCAGAGTCCGGCCCCACCAGTCGCCCGGGTCCCGGACGCCGGGCGGGATCGCGAACACCGCCGAACCCACGTGCTGGATGTACTCGTTGAGCGCGTCGTGCGCCGCCAGCCTGCGCTGGAGCGGGATGAAACCCTTGCGCGGGTCGCGCTGGTAGGCCAGGAAGAACAGGCCGGCGTCCAGGCGGCCCAGACCGTCGGTGCCGTCGGTGAAGGAGTAGCCGCGGCGCAGGATCGTGATGCCCCCGTTGGAGTCGGGGTGCGCGAGCCGCACGTGCGCGTCGGGCTTCATCGCCTTCAGGAACGGCTCGTCGCGCTCGTTGGCCTTGCCGACCGCCGCCCCCTCGCGCTTGTCCCGGCCGAAGACGTCCTCCTGCTCCTGCAGCGAGGTGCGGTCCCAGGTCTCGATGTTCATGCGGATGCGCCGGGCGACCAGGTACGAACCGCCGGCCATCCAGTCCGGTCCGTCCCCGTCGCCGACCCAGACGAACTTCTTCAGCCGGTCGGACTCCGTCCCCGCGATGTTGCGGGTGCCGTCCTTGAACCCGAAGAGGTTGCGCGGCGTCTGGGCGCCGGGGGTCGTCGAGGAGGTCTTGCCGAAGCCGAGCTGGGACCAGCGGACGGCGACCTTGCCGAAGCCGATGCGGGCCAGGTTGCGGATCGCGTGCACGGCGACCTGCGGGTCGTCCGCGCAGGCCTGCACGCACAGGTCGCCGCCGGTGCGGGACTTGTCGAGGTTGTCGCCGGGGAACTTCGGCAGGTCGACGAGCGCCGCGGGCCGCTGGTCCCGCAGCCCGAACTTGTCGAAAAGCGACGGGCCGAAGCCGATGGTCAGGGTCAGCCGGGACGGCTTGAGACCCAGCGCCTCGCCGGTGTCGTCCGGGGGAGCCTCGGCGAGTCCGCCGTACGCGCCCTCACCGACCGTGTCGCCGGCGGTCATCCGCCGGGCGGCCGCCGTCCAGTCCTTCATCAGCTGCACGAACGCGGCGCGGTCGTCGGTCTTCACGTCGAACGCGGCGAAGTGCAGACGGTCCTGGACCGGGGTGGCGATGCCGGCCTGGTGCGCGCCGTGGAACTGCACCGCCCCGCCGGCCTCGGCCCCCGCCGGGTCGACGTCGTTGCCGGTACGGGTCATGGCCACGGTCCCGCCGGCCGCGGCGGCGCCGAGCGCGAGCCCCGCACCGCCCCAGCCGATCAGCGCGCGCCGGCTGGGCGCCTTCGCCGGGGCGGTCCCGGCGGTGGATTCCTGGGTTTCCGTCACGGTGGTCCCTTACTTGACGACGGCGGCGGCGAGCTTGGACAGCGGCTCGGCGAGCGCGTTCACCGCGTCCGACAGCTCCTTGCGGTCCTCGTCCCCGACCTTGTCGTAGGAGACGAACGCGTAGGACGACTTGTCCGTGCGGTACTTGTCGAGGAGGGTGTCGAGCGCGGCGAACTGCCGGTCGAGTTCCTCGGCCAGCGCCGGGTCGTTCTTCTGCGCCACCGGCTTGAGCAGGCCGTACGCCTTCTCCGCGCCCTCGACGTTGCCCTTGAAGTCCACGAGGTCGGTGTGCGAGTAGCGTTCCTCCTCGCCGGTGACCTTGCCGGTGGCGACCTCGTCGAGCAGTTCCTTGGCTCCGTTGGCCATGGAGGTCGGGGTGATGTCGGCCTGGCCGACGCGCTGCTGCCAGTCCTTCAGGTCGGTCACGAGCTGTCCGGCGAGGACCTTGTCCTCGGCGCCGATCTTCTTGTCGTGCCACAGCGCCTTCTCCAGGCGGTGCCAGCCGGTCCACTTCTGGCCGGGCTCCAGCCCGTCCTCGCGGACGTCGACCTTGGGATCGATGTCGCCGAAGGACTCGGCGACCGGCTCGGTGCGCTCCCAGCCCACGCGCGAGGGCGCGTACGCCTTCTGCGCGGCCGTCAGGTCGCCGTCCTGGACCGCCTTCACGAAGGCGGTGACGGCGGGCAGCGTCGCGTCGGCCTGCTGCTGGACGTAGGCGCGGTAATCGGCGACGGCCCGGTCCAGGCGCGGGTCGTGCCGGACGGCCTTGCCGCCGGTCGCCTTCACGTCCTGGCGGATGCCCTTGCCCTTCATGCCGGGCTTGCACGCGATCCGGTAGTCGCCGGCCTTCACCTCGGCGGTGACCTTCTGCCGGGTGCCCGGACCGATGTTCTCGCGCTCGGCGACGACCCGGTCGTCCGGGAAGAGGACGTAGACCTCGGTGACCTTCGAGCCCTTGTTCTCGATCGCGAGCTCGACGTGCCCCGCCGGGAACTCCTTCTTCGACACCTCGCACCGGTCGTCCGTCGCCGTCACGTCGATCACGTGGTCGCCGTCCTCGGCGCTGCTTTTCTGCGTGCAGGCCGTCAGGGAGGTCAGAGCCGCCGCGGCGGCGACGGCGGTGACGACGGAGAGTCGGACGACTCGCATGCAGAGCTCCCAGGGGCGGACGAAGTACTGAGGCTTGCCTAAGTTACCTGAGGCTTACCTCACCCGTCTCCCGCGGGTCCTGTGATACGGCTCCCACGGAAGGTCCGCAGGGCGAGCTCGATCACGGAGACGCGAAGAGAACCCCGTGGTCGGGCAAGGCGTCAGCCAACTGATCAGCTCTCGGGGAAGTCCCGCCGTGAGTGCTTCAATGCCCGGGTGACTGACTACGACGTGCTGCGCGTCTTCTGCGGGCCGGGCGGCGGCTACGGGACCGAACTCGGCGTCGTCCGCGACGGCTCGGTGATGCCCGGGCGGAGCGACCGGCAGACGTTCGCGGCGAAGCTCGGTTTCAGCGAGACCGTGTTCGTCGACGACCCCGAGCGCGGCGTCATCGACATCTACACCCCGGCCGCGCGCCTGTCCTTCGGCGGCCGCCCCTGCGTCGGGGCGGCCTGGCTGCTGGACGTCCCCGAACTGCTCACGCCCGCCGGAGCGGTCGGAGCCCGCCTGGACGGGGAGTTCAGCTGGATCGAGGCCCGCGCCGAGTGGGCGCCGCCGCACGCGCTGCGCCAGTACGCGACCGCCGCCGAGGTCGACGCCCTGCCCGTCGCGCCGCCGGAGACCGGTGCCGCACCGGCACCGTCCGGACCGTGGGGGAGCTGCTATGCCTGGGCCTGGGAGGACGCACGAGCCGGCCGTGTCCGCGCCCGGGCCTTCGCAGCCGCCGCCGACGCGCACGGCGACGGCGGCTCCGGCGGAGCGGGGGCGAGCGCCGGCGCCGTCGAGGAGGAGGCGACCGGCACGGCGGCCCTGCTGCTCACCGACCGGCTGGGCCGGGCCCTCAACATCACCCAGGGCGTGGGCTCCCAGATCCTCACGGCACCGCAGCCGGCCGGCTGGGTGGAGATCGGCGGGCGGGTCCACCTGGAACGCTGACCGGCCCACGCGGGCCGGGCGCCGGGTTTCCGCCCGGAGCTCCTGGCCGCGCGCCGCGTCGGCGCTCGCGTCACGGCAGGGTCTCGCGTCACGGCAGGGTGAGGACGTCCGCTCCCGTCTCCGTGACCACCAGCGTGTGCTCGAACTGTGCCGTCCGCTTCCGGTCCCTGGTCACGACCGTCCAGCCGTCGTCCCAGACGTCGTACTCGTGCGTGCCGAGCGTCAGCATCGGCTCGATCGTGAAGGTCATCCCGGGCTGCATGACCGTCGTCGCGTGCGGGCTGTCGTAGTGCGGGATGATCAGACCGGAGTGGAACGACGCGTTGATGCCGTGTCCGGTGAAGTCCCGCACCACCCCGTAGCCGAAGCGCTTGGCGTAGGACTCGATGACCCGGCCGATCACGTTGACCTGCCGGCCCGGCCGCACCGCCTTGATCGCCCGGTTCAGCGCCTCGCGGGTGCGCTCGACGAGCAGCCGGCTCTCCTCGTCGACGTCGCCGACGAGGTAGGTCGCGTTGTTGTCGCCGTGCACCCCGCCGATGTACGCCGTCACGTCCAGGTTGACGATGTCGCCGTCGCGCAGCACCGTCGAGTCGGGGATGCCGTGGCAGATCACCTCGTTGACCGAGGCGCACAGCGACTTGGGGAAGCCGCGGTAGCCGAGCGTCGAGGGGTAGGCGCCGTGGTCGCACATGTACTCGTGCGCCACCCGGTCCAGCTCGTCCGTGGTGACGCCCGGCGTGATGTGCCGGGCCGCCTCCTCCATCGCCTGCGCGGCGATCCGCCCGGCGACACGCATCGCCTCGACTGTCTCCGGCGTCTGCACCTCAGGCCCGGTGTACGGCTTCGGCGCGGGCCTGCCCACGTACTCGGGGCGTCGGATGTTTCCGGGCACGGAACGGGCGGGAGACAGCTCCCCTGGTACGAGCAGCGACTGGCCAGACATACCAACGAGTCTATCCAGCGCGGATGGGGGAACATGTCGGTGGCGAGAGGAGCTGGTCATGGCCCTGTTCAAGAAGCGGACCGCCGGGAAGCCGGGCGAGTGGTTCTACTGCCTGGAGCACAAGAGGGTCGAGGAGGGCCCGGACTGCCCGGCCAAGGACCGGTTCGGTCCGTACACCTCCCGGCAGGAGGCCGAGCACGCGATGCAGACCGCCCGTGAGCGCAACCTCGAGTGGGAGAACGACCCCCGCTGGCACGACGCCTCGGCACGGACCGGGGACGACGACTGACCGTCCCCCTGCCGGTGGCTCGCGGGGGCCTGCGTGCCGGTGGTTCCGGCGGGAGCCCGCCGGTGGTTCGTGGGCGGCCGGGCGCCGTGCGAAGCCCGGACAACCGTGCGCCGGCTCGCCGACGGCCGGGCGGCTTGCCGCCTGCCGGTGGGCCGTGCTGTCCGCGCGCCGACGGGCCGCGGGCGCCCGTGGCCGCCTGCCGGCGGTTGGTGGACGGCCGAGCGCTACCAGCGGGGCGGTGGCGGTGCCGTCAGGGAGTCCGCCAGCCGTGACAGGCGGTCCCGCAGCCGTCTGCGCCCCCGCGGGGACGGCACCGCGTTCTCCCCGGCGGCCGCGCTCACCAGGTGCTGCACGGTGTCCAGGTCCAGCTCGGAGCCGTCCGGCACGGCCAGCGACTCGTGCGCCAGCGCCGTCAGGTCCGCCTCGCCGGAGCCGAGCGCCAGCACCGTGGCCCCCGCCCGCCGGGCGTCGTGCACCCGCTCCAGCAGGGCTTCGCCCGCCGTGTCCGGGGCCACCACGAGCAGCGTCTCGCCCTGCCGCGCCGCCTGCAGCCGCCCGAGCCCGACGGCCAGGTGCGCCGGGTCCGAGGGCCGCGCCGCGTGCCGTACGAGCGTGGGGGCCAGTTCCGGGGTGCCCGACCAGGCGGCCTCGTCCACCAGGTGCGCCGCCAGGTGCCAGGGCTCGTAGTGCGGCGTTCCCACCAGCAGCAGACCGCCCCCGTGGGACACCACCGATCCGCGCAGCGCGCCCGCGAACCGTCTGGTGGCTCCCAGCCACTCGGTTCCGGCCAGCACTTCGCGGAGCAAGGCGACACGAACGGCGTCCATATGAGCGCATCCTGCCCCAGGCGGCGATCCGCGGCCCGGGGTTCGCCGCGAATTCCCCCGCTTCGGGGAACGCCGACGACCCCGTCCGCACCCACGTCGCCGGTCAGGCCCCCGCCCGCCAGTCGGCCAGGCCCTCCGCCCGCCGGCCGGACTCCCTGCCCGCCCGCCGGTCCGCTCCGCACCGGCCCCCGTCCGTGCACCCGGTTCCAGCCTCCTGCACGCCCCCTCCGCAACCCGGCCCGATCCGGCGCGGGCACCGCCGGACTCCCCAGTGCGCCTCGCCACTTCGGCCGTCCGGACAGCCGTGTCGCACCGGCTGCCGGACGCGCGGCCGCCGGCCGGCCCGGTGGGGCGGCGGGCGACGTAGAGTCGGGCCCATGACCTCTAGCGACAGTGCACAGAAGGCCCCCGCCAAGGACCCCTGGGACCTCCCCGACGTCTCCGGGCTCGTCGTCGGGGTGCTCGGCGGGACCGGCCCGCAGGGCAAGGGCCTCGCCTACCGGCTCGCCCGGGCCGGCCAGAAGGTGATCGTCGGCTCGCGGGCCGCCGAGCGCGCGCGGACGACGGCCGAGGAGATCGGGCACGGTGTGGAGGGCGCGAACAACGCCGAGGCCGCGCGCCGCAGCGACATCGTGATCGTCGCCGTGCCCTGGGAGGGCCACGGCGACACCCTGACCTCCCTGCGCGAGGAACTCGCGGGCAAGCTGGTCGTGGACTGCGTCAACCCCCTCGGCTTCGACAAGAAGGGCGCCTACGCCCTCACGCCCGAGGAGGGCAGCGCCGCCGAGCAGGCCGCCGCGTTGCTGCCGGACTCACGGGTGACCGCCGCCTTCCACCATCTGTCCGCCGTCCTGCTGCAGGACCCGGAGGTCGAGCAGATCGACACGGACGTCATGGTGCTCGGCGAGGAGCGCGTCGACGTGGAGGCCGTGCAGGCGCTGGCCTGCCGCATCCCCGGCATGCGCGGGGTCTACGCCGGCCGGCTGCGCAACGCCCACCAGGTGGAGGCGCTGGTCGCGAACCTGATCTCCATCAACCGCCGCTACAAGGCGCACGCGGGACTCCGGATCACGGACGTATGACTCCATGGGGGACACTGGTGGCCGAAGCAGTGTCCCCCGACAGGAGCCCCACCGTCATGTCCCCCCTGCCCCCGCCCAGCCCGGCCCGGCGACTCGCCCTCTACGCCCTGATCGTCTGCGTGCTCGCCGTGGCCGCGGCCGCGGTCTCCTTCGTCCGGGGCAGCTGGCTGGGGATCGTGTGGATCCTGCTGGCCGGCCTGTCGTCCAACATGACCTGGTACTACGCGCGCCGGGCCCGGACGGGACGGGACCGGTCCGTCACCGGCTGACGCAGATGTCCGCGGTCTCGTCCCAGAACCGGTACAGCTCCAGGCCGCAGTAGGTGTTGAGGTCACCGATCCCGAACCACCCCAGGACCGCGTCGACCACGTCGAAGAACACGGCGTTGACCGACGGCACCCACAGCAGCGCGAACACGAACAGCAGACCGAACGGCGCGAACGGCTCCACCTGGCGCCTGACGGCGTACGGCAGCCAGGGTTCGACGACGCCGTAGCCGTCCAGGCCGGGCACCGGCAGGAAGTTGAGGATGGCCGCCGAGACCTCGAGCAGGGACCAGAAGGCCAGTGCGAAACGGAACTCGAGCGGCATCCCGTCCAGGCCCAGCCAGAACGGCGCCGTGCACACCACCAGGAACAGCACGTTCGTCAGCGGGCCCGCGGCCGAGATCAAACTGTGCCGCCAGCGGCCCGGGACGCGGCCCCGCTCGATGAACACCGCCCCGCCGGGCAGGCCGATCCCGCCCATGATCACGAAGACGACCGGGAGCACGATGCTCAGCAGGGCGTGCGTGTACTTCAGCGGGTTCAGCGTGAGGTAGCCCTTGGCGCCGACCGTGATGTCGCCGCCGTGCAGCGCGGTGCGCGCGTGCGCGTACTCGTGCAGGCACAGCGAGACGATCCAGGCCGCGGTCACGAACAGGAACACCGCCACGCCCGGCTGCTGGGCGAAGCCGGTCCAGGTGGCCCAGCCGGTGACCGCGGTGACGGCCAGGATCCCGACGAAGACGGGGGAGACCCGTCTCTCGCTCTGGCGGGTGGTGGCGGTGGTCATCGGGGAGGGCTCCTCGGTGTGGTGGCGGACGGTGCGGGACGACCGTACAGGTGGCCGCGGGGCAACGGTCGGCACGGGCCCGGCGGTTCCCGGCCCGACGGACCGGAACGCCGTCCTCCGGCCCACGGCCCGGCCGGGGCCCCGGCAGGCGGGAAACCCGGGCGCGGAGCGGAGCCGTCGCCGGGGACAATGGGGCGCGTGCGCTACCGCATCCTCGGCACCACCCAGGCGTTCCGCTCCGACGGCACCGTCGTCCCGGTCGGCGGGGCGCGGCTGCGCGCCCTGCTGACCGTTCTCGCCCTGCGCCCCGGCCGGGCCGTTCCGGTGAGCGTGCTGGTGGACGAGGTCTGGGACGGCGATCCACCCGCCGACGCCACGGGCGCGCTGCAGGCGCTGGTCGGGCGGCTGCGCCGGGCGCTGGGCGCGGACGCGGTCGCCTCCGCGGAGGGCGGCTACCGGCTGGACGCGGTGGCGGACGACGTCGACCTGCACCGCTTCGAACGGCTGGCCGGCGAGGGCATCGCGGCGCTGGCCGACGGCGACCACGCCAAGGCGGCCACCGTGCTCGACGACGCCCTCGCCCTGTGGCACGGCCCGGTCCTCGCCGACCTGCCCGGCCGCAGCGCGGAGGCGGTCCGCCGCGAGGCCCGCCGGCTGGACGTGCGCCGGGCCCGCCTGAGAGCCGCGCTCGCCCTCGGCCAGGCCGAGCGGGCGCTGCCCGAGCTCACCGCCCTGTGCGAGGCCCACCCCCTGGACGAGCCGCTGCAGGCCCTCCGTCTGCGCGCCTTGCGCGACGCGGGCCGTACGGCTCAGGCACTGGCCGCCTACGACGACGTACGCCGTCTCCTGGCCGGCCGCCTGGGCTCGGACCCGGGCCCGGAACTGCGGACCCTGCACGGAGAGCTGCTGACGGCGTCCGCCCCCGGAGCCCCCGGCGCGCCCGGCAGCCCCGCGGCGCCCGGCGCACCCAGCGGCACGGCCGGCCCCGGCGCCGCGCCCGCCGGGCCGTCCTCCGGACGGGCCGTCGCGGCGCCGGCCGGGCCCGTCCCGGCGCCCCGCGGCGGCGGGACGGCGTCCGCCCCGTCCGGGACCGCCGCCGCCCGGCCCCCCGGCAACCTGCGCGCCCGGCTCACCTCGTTCGTGGGCAGGGAGGCCGACATCGAGGCGATACGGCACGATCTCGCGGGGGCCCGGCTGGTCACGCTCCTCGGAGCCGGCGGCGCCGGGAAGACCCGGCTGTCGCAGGAGGCCGCCGAGGCCGCGCGGCCGGCGCAGCCCGACGGCGTGTGGCTGGCCGAGCTCGCCCCGGTCGACGATCCCGACGCCGTGCCGGAGGCCGTGCTCACCGCCCTCGGCGCCCGCGAGACCGTGCTGCACGGCGCCGGCGCCGAGGAGATGCGGGCCGCGGTCGCCGACCGCCACGACGACCCCGTGGAGCGCCTCGTCGAGCACTGCGCCCGGCGCACCATGCTGATCGTCCTCGACAACTGCGAGCACGTCGTGGGGGCGGCGGCCCGGCTCATCGAGGAACTGCTCGCGCGCTGCCCGCGGCTCACCGTCCTCGCCACCAGCCGCGAACCCCTGGGCGTGCCGGGGGAGGTGCTGCGGCCGGTGGAGCCGCTGCCGGAGCCGGTCGCGCTGCGGCTGCTGGCCGACCGGGGGGCCGCGGCCCGGCCCGGTTTCCGCCCCGACGCCGACGAGGACACCGCGGCCGCCTGCGCGGAGATCTGCCGCCGCCTCGACGGCCTGCCCCTCGCCATCGAGCTCGCGGCCGCCCGGCTGCGCATGCTGACGCCTCGCCAGATCGCCGACCGGCTCGACGACCGCTTCCGGCTCCTGACCTCCGGCAGCCGTACGGTCCTGCCCCGGCAGCAGACCCTGCGAGCCGTCGTCGACTGGTCCTGGGAGCTGCTCGACGCCGGCGAACGGGACGTGCTGTGCCGCCTGTCGGTGTTCGCCGGCGGCTGCGACCTCGCGGCCGCGGAGGCGGTGTGCGGACCGGGCGCCTTCGACGCGCTCGGCTCCCTCGTGGACAAGTCCCTCGTCGTGGCCGCCCCCGCGCCCGACGGCGACATGCGCTACCGCCTCCTGGAGACCGTCTCCGAGTACGCCGGGGAACGGCTGGACGAGACCGGCGGGCGCAAGGACGCCGAGCGGGCGCACCTGACGTACTACCGCGAACTCGCCCGCACCACCGACCCGTTGCTGCGCGGCCCCGGCCAGGGCGCCGCCATCGAACGGTTCGAGCGCGAGTACGAGAACCTGCGCACCGCGCTGCGCCGCGCCGTCGCCGAACGCGACGAACAGGAGGCGCTGTGCCTGGTGCTGTCCCTGTGCTGGTACTGGCAGATGCGCGACCTGCGCATCGAGGCGCGCAACTGGTGCGCCGAGGTCATCGCGCTCGGCCCCGACCCGTTCACCGAGCCGGTCCGCCGGGCCGCCCCGGTGTGGCAGAGGTGCACGGACGCCCCGCCGCCGATGACCGGCGAGGTCCTCGCCGAGGCCCGGCGCGGTGTGCACCTGACCCACCTGGCCTGCATGGGCCCCGATGTGGCGATCTGGGAGAGCCCGCAGGCGAAGGCGAAGCTGCGCCTGATCACCGAGGTGTACGAGCCCGGGCTGCCGCAGACCTGCTACAGCCCGGGCCTGCTGTGGATCTACGCGGTGATGTTCAGCGGCGACATGGACCTGCTGCGCACGGTCGTCGACGCCGCCGTCCGCACCTGCCGCGGCGCCCCCGGCTACGAGTGGCAGCTCGCCGGCGCCCTGCAGATGCGCGCCAACCTGCTGGCCAACCGCACCGACTGGGCCGGTGACGCCGCCCGCGACGCCGACGAGTCTCTGGAGATCTACCGACGCCTCGGGGACGCCTGGGGCGCCGCCGAGGCGCTCTCCGCGCGCGGGGAGGCGCACGAGCGCACCGGCGCACACCGCGCGGCGGCGGCCGACTACGAGGCGGCGGTCGAGCACGCCGAACGCATCGGCGCCCGCGCCCAGGCCGCCGTCCTGCGGGCCCGGCTCGGCAGCGCGCTCGTGGAGGCGGGGCAGGCCGAGCGGGGCGAAAGGGTTCTGCGCGAGGTGATCGCCGAGAACGAGGGCGGCGGCAGCGAGGCGATGCCCGCGGCCCGGCTGTTCCTCGCCGGCCGGCTCGGCATGACCGGCCGCGAGGCCGAGGCCCGGGAACAGCTCAGGCTGTTGCGTCAGGAGTTCAGTGTCTCCGGCTTCGCCGTCTTCGACGGGTTCGTCCTCGCCGCGGAGGCCTGGCTGGACGCGGTGGACGGGGCGTGGGAGGACGCCCTGGACAAGACGCGCCGGGCGCTGGAGCGGGCCCAGGACCCGCTCTCGCGGGCCATCGCCCCGCACATGCACTCCGCGTACCTGACGATCGGCGCCATGGCGCTCGCCGGTGCCGACGGCGGCGCGCGCGCCGGGGACGCCGCCCGCTGCGTCGGGGCGGCCGACGCGCTGCTGCCGCCCCGCCACTGCCCGTCGGTGCTGGAGCGTCACATCCGTGACCTGGTCGTCGGACGGACGCGGGCCGTGCTCGGCGACGAGGCGTACGAGACCGCGTACGCGCAGGGCGGCGGCCTCTCCGCCGGGGAGGCCGCCGCCCTGCTCTGACCCGCACCGGCGGAGGGGTCCCGGTCACGTGGCGGGCGGGTCAGCTCTTCGTACGGAACTTGTGGATGGCGACCGGTGCCATCACCGCCGTGAGCAGCACCGACCAGCCGAGCGTCACCCACAGGTCGTGCGCGATCGGGCCGCCGATCATGAGCCCACGGGCGGTGTCCGCCAGGGAGGACAGCGGGTTGTAGTCGGTGAAGGCCCGCAGCCAGCCGGGCATCGAGTCGGTCGGCGCGAAGATGGACGAGCCGAACTGCAGCGGCATCAGGACAAGGAAGCCCATCGCCTGCACCGACTGGGCGTTCTTCATCACCACGCCGAGGGTGAGGAACACCCACATCAGCGCGGAGCCGAACACGGCGGACAGCCCCACGGAGGCGAGCAGGCCGGGCCAGTCGGTGATGTCGAATCCGACCAGGAGGGCGACGACCATCAGGACCGCGGTGGCCACCAGCATCCGCATCAGCTCCACCACGATCTTGGCGACCAGCACGGAGCCGCGTCCGATCGGCAGGGAGCGGAAGCGGTCCATGACACCGGAGTTGAAGTCCTGGTTGAACCCGGTGCCCACCCCCTGGGCCATGTTCATGCCCATCATGGCCATCAGGCCCGGCACGACGTACTGGACGTACTGGTCCTGGCCTCCGCCCATCGCCTTGCCGATGGATCCGCCGAAGACGTATACGAACAGCAGGGTGAAGATCACCGGGAACAGGATGGCGTCGAACATCGACTCCGGGTCCTGGCGGATCCACAGCAGGTTGCGGCGGATGAGGGCGCCGGTGTGCCGCAGATGGCCGCGCAGGGTGATGCGGGCGCCGGACCGGCCGTCCGGGGTCAGGGCGACGGCGTTCATACGGCGACCTCCTCGCGGTCGTCGGCCGGCCGGGGGTCCTGGGGCGCACTGGCGCGGTGACCGGTGAGGGACAGGAAGACCTCGTCCAGGCTGGGCAGTTCGGTGGAGATGGAAGCGATCGTGATGCCGCGCGCGGTGACCGCGCCGACCACGGCGGTCAGCTGCTCGTCACTGAGCACCGGCACCAGCAGCGATCCGCGGACGGTGTCGACGGTCGTACCGGCGAGCCCGATGACGCCGAGCTCGTCGAGCATCCGGGCGAGCGGGCGCAGCTCTCCCGGATCGGCCGGCCGGACCCGCAGCGTGCGGCCGCCGACCTTCGCCTTCAGCTCCTCGATGCCGCCGTTCGCGATGACCGTGCCGCGGTCGATCACGGTCAGCTCGGAGGCGAGCTGCTCGGCCTCCTCCATGTACTGGGTGGTGAGGAGCACCGTGACCCCTTCGCCGACCATGGCCTTGACCTCGTCCCAGACCTCGTTGCGGGTGCGGGGGTCGAGCCCCGTCGTCGGCTCGTCGAGGTAGAGCACGGCGGGCCGGCCGATCATCGAGGCGGCCAGGTCCAGCCGGCGCCGCATACCGCCGGAGTACGTGCCCGCGGGCCGCCGTGCGGCCTCGGTGAGCGAGAAGCGCTCCAGCAGCTCGTCGGTTCGGGCGCGAGCCTCCCGGCGGGGCAGGTCGAGCAGCCGGCCGATCATGTAGAGGTTCTCCCAGCCGGGGAGCTTCTCGTCGACGGAGGCGTACTGCCCCGTCAGCCCGATCACCCGGCGCAGTTGCCGGGGCTGCCGCAGCACGTCGTAGCCCGCGACGGTGGCCTCGCCGGCGTCGGGGCTCAGCAGGGTGGACAGGATCCGCACGAGGGTCGTCTTGCCGGCGCCGTTCGGCCCGAGCACACCCATCACGGTGCCCTCGCGCACGTCCAGGTCGACACCGTCCAGTGCCCTGGTCCCGCCGTAGTGCTTGACCAGCCCCCGTACGGTCACGGCGCTCCTCGCGCCGCTGGGGATGTCGTCGTTTCGCGTCATGCCCACGACGGTGCCAGCCGCGGCCGACAGACGGCCGACAGTCCGCCGACAGATCGCCGACAGCCCGCCTGCGAGCCCGGCGGTGGCGGTCTTCCCACCCCGTCCGGCTCCGAGGGGGTCACACCGGGGACGGCGACCCGGTGAAGTCGTCAGCGGCAAGGGGACAGCCCGCCGACGGGGGACGATCGGCGGGCTGTCCGTGGTGCGGCGATGGCTCGGCGCGGGCTCAGTGGACGGAGTGCTCCTCCAGCGGGAAGGTCCCGCCGACGACGTCCTCGGCGAACTCCTTCACCGCGTTGCCCATGACCTCGCGCAGGTTCGCGTACTTCTTCACGAACTTCGGCACCCGGCCGGCGGTGAGCCCCAGCATGTCGGTCCACACCAGCACCTGCGCGTCGGTCTGCGGCCCCGCCCCGATCCCCACGGTGGGGATGTGCAGCACGCGGGTCACCTCGGCGGCCAGCTCGGCGGGAACCAGCTCCAGCACGACGGCGAAGGCGCCCGCGTCCTGCACGGCCTTGGCGTCGCGGAGCAGCTGCGCGGCCGCCTCCTCGCCGCGGCCCTGCACGCGGTAGCCCATGGCGTTGACGGACTGCGGGGTCAGGCCGATGTGCGCCATGACCGGGATGCCGGACTCCACGAGCAGCCGGATCTGCTCGTGCGAGCGCTCTCCGCCCTCCAGCTTGACGGCGCCGACACCCGCCTCCTTCACCAGCCGGGTGGCCGAGCGCAGCGCCTGCACCGGACCCTCCTGGTAGGAGCCGAAGGGCAGGTCGGCGACGATCAGGGCGCGGCCGGTGCCGCGGACGACCGCGGCGGACAGCACGGCCATCTCGTCGAGGGTGACGGGGACGGTGGTCTCGTAGCCGAGGTGGCAGTTGCCGGCGGAGTCGCCGACCAGGATCACCGGGATGCCGGCCTCGTCGAAGACGGAGGCGGTCATCGCGTCGTACGCGGTGAGCATGGGCCACTTCTCGCCGCGCTCCTTGGCGGCGGCGATGTCGCGGACGGTGATGCGGCGCGTGCCCTTGCCCCCGTACAGCGCCTTGCTGCCGTCGGAGGGCGTGTTCCGGGCAGCCGAAAGCTGCGTCATTGCAACGCTCCTTCAGTCATCTCGAGGCGCCCTGACGGCGTCCCCGGATCCCCTCCATGGTGGCATCCCGTGCCCCGGAGGACCAGAGGACCCCCGTGTGTGGCCCGGCCCCCCGCGGTACACGGCCTGCGCCCGCCTCCACGCACCGTAAGAGCTCGGTAAAACTCTGCGATACGAGACGGTCTCGTATCGCAAGTCCTCTAGAGTCGAACGCATGACTACTCCCGCTGCCCCCGCCTCACGGATCCCCGAGGCGGTGCACCGCCGCCGGTGGGCGATCCTCGGCGTCCTGATGCTCAGCCTGCTGATCGTGGTGCTCGACAACTCGATCCTGAACGTCGCCATCAAGACGATCTCGACGCCCGCCCCGACCGGACTGGGCGCCACGCAGGGCGAGCTGGAGTGGGCGATCAACTCCTACACGCTCGTCTTCGCGGGCCTGCTGTTCACCGCCGGCATCATCGGTGACCGGGTGGGCCGCAAGAAGGTGCTGCTCGCCGGCCTGGTCGTCTTCGGCCTCGGCTCCGCGCTGGCTGCCGAGTCCGGCTCGCCGGCGCAGCTGATCGCCTTCCGGGCCGTGATGGCGCTCGGCGCCGCCTTCGTCATGCCGGCCACCCTCGCCGTCCTCATGAACGTCTTCGAGCGCGAGGAACAGCCCAAGGCCATAGGCATCTGGGCCGGCGGCGTCGGCCTCGGCATCGCGATAGGCCCGATCACCGGCGGCGCGCTGCTGGACCACTTCTGGTGGGGCTCGGTCTTCCTGATCAACGTGCCGATCGTGGTCCTCGCCCTGGCGCTGATGCTCTGGCTGGTGCCGGACTCGCGGGACCCGAAGCCGGGCCGCGTCGACCCGGTCGGCGTCGTCCTGTCCGTCGCCGGCCTGGTCCTGCTCGTCTACGGCATCATCAAGGGCGGTGAGCTGGCCGACTTCACGGACACCACTGTGCTCGGCACCATCGTCGCAGGCCTGGTCGTCCTCGCCGCCTTCGTGGTGTTCGAGAAGCGCAGCGACCACCCCTCCCTGGACGTCGGCTACTTCAAGAACAAGGTCTTCTCCGCCGCGATGAGCGCCATCGCGCTGGTGTTCTTCGCGCTGATGGGCGTGACCTTCTTCGGCGTCTTCTACACCCAGAGCGTGCGGGGTTACTCGCCCCTGGAGTCCGGCGTGCTGATGCTGCCGCTGGCCGCCGCCCAGATGATCTTCGCGCCGCGCGCCCGGCTGCTCGTGGACCGCTTCGGCAACAAGGCCACCACCACGGCCGGCCTGGTGCTGCTCGCGGCCACGCTGGCGGCATTCGCCGGCTTCGAGGCCGACACACCGATCTGGCAGCTGGAGGTCGTCTTCTTCCTCATGGGCACCGGCATGGCGCACATCATGACGCCGACCAGCGTGGTCATCATGCAGGCCCTGCCCCGCGAGAAGGCCGGTTCGGCCTCCGCGCTCAGCAACACCTTCCGTCAGGTCGGCGGCGCCCTCGGCATCGCCGTTCTCGGTTCGGTCCTCTCTGCGTCGTACCGCAGCGGCATCGAGGACAAGCTCGGCCTGCTGCCGGCCGGCCTGCGGGACGCGGCGGGCGAGTCCATCGAGGCCACCCTGGGCGTCGCCGCGAAGCTGGGCCCGCGCGGCGAGGCTCTCGTCGGCCCGGCCGACGACGCCTTCCTGCACGCGATGCACGTCACCGCGTTGTGCGGGTCCGCGGTCGCCGTGCTCGGTGCGATCGTGGTGGCCGTGTTCCTGCCGGGCAGGGGGGCGGCACCCCGGCGTGACAAGGAGGAGCGGAAACTGGTCACCACGGCCGAGTAGCCCCTCACGGGGGGCGGTGTCACCGGGGGGCCGGACAGGCAGAATCTCCCTGGATGACGAAAGGACGGACCACACGTGAGCCTCCCCGACAGTCGGACCGCTGCCCAGGCCCCCGTCAGGGGACGCCCCCGCAGTGAGGCGGTGGAGCGTGCCATCGTCGAGGGCGTGATGAAGCTGCTGGAGGAGGGCGTCCCGCTGGCCGAACTCTCCATCGAGCGCATCGCCCGCACCGCGGGCGTCGGCAAGGCCACGATCTACCGCCGCTGGAGCGGCAAGGAGGAACTCTTCGTCGACGTGGTGCGCGCCGCCGAACCGCCGGAACCCGTCCTGCCGGGCACCTCGGTGCGCGACGACCTCGTCGCCCTGCTCGAACAGCTGCGCAGGCGCGGCCTGATGAGCCGCTCCTCGGCCATCCTGCACAACGTCTACGCGCAGATGAAGAGCAGCCCGAAGATCTGGTGCGCGTACCACACCACCGTCGTCGAGCCCCGGCGCAGGCTGCAGATCGAAGTCCTGCGCCGGTGGCAGCGGGACGGCGCACTGCGGACCGACATCGATGTCGAACTGCTGAACGACCTCGTCTTCGGCCCCATGCTGGTCCGCTCCGTGATGCGCCCCGACGCCGACCTGCCCGAGAGCCTGCCGGAACAGATCGTCGACACCGTCCTCGAGGGACTACGGCCCGTCAGTTCCTGAGCGGAACATGCGCGTTTCGTCACAGACGGCCTCTCGGCGCGCCCGGCCGGAACTGCCCTCGCCGGCTTGTTCGTCCCAGTGATCGTACGGCCGTCATGGGACGGCGGAACGGAGCCGATCATCCCCTAGGGTCGTAGCCACGGGGGCGAACGGTGTGCACGGCAGGCAGTGAGGCGACAGAATGGCGCAGCAGGCGTACATGGCGGAGACGGACGACGGCGGCTCGGGTCCCGAGCACCGGCACTCCCGGCTTCGGCACCTGTGGGACCGCCTCCTGACCGGCTGGCGCGGCGACCCGCGCGTCTGGCGCCGCGGGCTGGTCCTCGCGGCGCTGGCGGTGGTCCTCGCGCTGGTGATGCTGCTGCACTCGCACATCCCCAACCTCGTCGGCAACCTCGGCAGCCTGACGGAGACCTTCCTGCCGTGGCTGGGACTGCTCGTCCCCGTCCTCCTGATCCTCGCCCTGGCGCGCAAGTCGGCGACGGCGCTGCTGGCGGCGGCCCTGCCCGCGATCGTCTGGTTGAACCTGTTCGGCGGTCTGTTCACCGACAAGGCGAGCACCGGCGGCGACCTGACCGTGGCCACGCACAACGTCAACGCCGAGAACCCGGACCCGTCCGGCACCGCCCGGGACGTGGCCGCCTCCGGTGCCGAGGTGCTGGCCCTGGAGGAGCTGAAGGCGTCCGCCGTCCCGGTCTACGAGCAGGCGCTGAAGCCGGTGTACCCGTACCACGCGGTGGTGGGCACGGTCGGCCTGTGGAGCAAGTACCCGCTCAGCGACGTGCGGGCCGTCGACATCAGGCTGGGCTGGAAGCGCGCGATGCGCGCCACGGCGGCCACCCCCGAGGGACCCGTCGCGGTGTACGTCGCCCACATGCCGTCGGTGCGCGTGAAGGTCAAGGCCGGGTTCACCGCCCACCAGCGCGACAAGAGCGCCGACGCGCTGGGCGAGGCGATCGCCGACGAGGCGCTGCCCCGGGTGGTCCTGCTGGGTGACCTGAACGGCACCATGAACGACCGTGCGCTCAACGCCGTGACGTCACAGATGCGTTCCACCCAGGGGGCCGCCGGCGACGGCTTCGGCTTCAGCTGGCCCGCCTCGTTCCCGATGGCGCGGATCGACCAGATCATGGTCAGGGGCGTGGAGCCGGAGAGTTCCTGGTCGCTGCCGCGCACGGGCAGCGACCACCTCCCGGTGGCGGCGCGCGTCAGGGTCGGTTCGGCAACCGTCTCGTAACCCGGCGGAATACTGGGCCTGGGAGTATTTGTTCCGCACTGAAACATAGGAAGTACGGACCTCCGCTCCCGAAAGGCCAACACCCCTCATGCCTCTGGCCCTGCTAGCCCTCGCCGTGGGTGCCTTCGGCATCGGCACGACCGAGTTCGTCATGATGGGCCTGCTGCCCGACGTCGCGGACGACCTGCGCATATCGATCCCCACCGCCGGCCATCTGGTGTCCGCCTACGCGTTGGGTGTCGTCATCGGCGCGCCGCTGCTGGCCGCGGTCACCGCCCGCATGTCCCGCCGCACGGTGCTGATCGGCCTCATGGCCCTCTTCGTCGTCGGCAACGCGCTGTCCGCGTTCGCCCCCGGCTACGAGTCCCTGCTCGCCGCCCGCTTCCTCAGCGGCCTGCCGCACGGCGCCTTCTTCGGCGTCGGCGCGGTGGTGGCCACCACCATGGTGGCGCCCGAACGCAAGGCCCGGTCCGTCTCCCTGATGTTCCTCGGCCTGACCGTCGCCAACGTCGCGGGCGTCCCGGTCGCCACCCTCATCGGCCAGCACCTGGGCTGGCGGGCCACCTTCCTCGCCGTGAGCGCGATCGGCATAGCGGCGGTGGCGTCGCTGGCGCTGCTCATCCCCCAGGACCACACGCACACCCCCGCCACCGGCCTGCGCGGCGAACTGGCCGCCCTGCGCTCCCTGCCCGTCTGGCTGGCCCTGGGCACGACCGTGGCCGGCTTCGGCGCCCTGTTCTCCGCCTACAGCTACATCACCCCGATGCTCACCGACGCCGCCGGCTACGCCGACGCCAGCGTGACGCTGCTGCTGGCCCTGTTCGGCGTGGGCGCGACGGCGGGCAACCTGCTGGGCGGCCGCCTGGCCGACCACTCGCTGCGCGGCACCCTCTTCGGCGGCCTGACGTCCCTCGCCGTCGTCCTGGCGCTGTTCCCGCTCCTGATGCGCACCGAGGCCACGGCGGCTCTGGCGGTCACACTCCTCGGCACGGCCGCCTTCGTCACCGGCTCCCCGCTGCAGCTGATGGTCATGGAGAAGGCCGCGGCAGCACCCTCCCTCGCGTCCTCGGCGAACCAGGCCGCCTTCAACCTGGCCAACGCCGGCGGCGCCTGGATCGGCGGCCTCGCCCTGGCCGCGGGCCTCGGCGCGACGTCCCCCGCGCTCACGGGCGCGGCGCTGGCGGTACTGGGCCTGGGCGTCGCGGGCGCGGCCCACGTGGTCGACCGCCGCTACGAGGCCGTCCACGAAGGCCGCGTGGTCGCCGCGCACGTGCCTGAGCAGACGGGGGCGCTGCGCCGCTGAGGGGCGGCGCGCCTCGTGACCGGCAGGGGTCCGCACGCACGGCTCGGAAACCCTTGCCGGGTACGGATCTGCCGGCACTCGCCTCAGGTCCGGCGGCACCTCGGGGCCAGGGGCGTGCCCGGCGGGATCCGCCCGGGCAGGCCCCTGCGCACAAGCGGCGGCGTGACAGTACCGATGCGTGGACGTGATGTCCTCTTGGCAGGGTGATGCCGGTGGACATACGAGAGGGAACCGACTGCCGCCACGAGCCGGGACGGAACAGGGCCGGCGGCCCGGCAGGGCCGCTCCGGGCGGCCGTCGGGCCGCTCCTTGTCCTGGTCGCGGTGCTGGCCGGCCTCGCGGGCTGCGCGCCCTCTTCCGGGCCCGAACTCGTCGTGCCACCGGTGTTCTACGTCTCGCGCGACCCCCACAGCGCCGACCAGCTGCAGGTCGGGGAGAAGGGGGCAGCCCGCGTCACGGTCACCTTCGACGCCAGGGACTTGGAGGGCGTCGCGGTCATCAGGACGGCGATGGACGCCTGCCCGGCCCATCCGCCGGTCTTCCGCTGCGAGGGACAGGACGACGCCTCCCGGACGGGGATCCGCCAGTCCTTCCGGCTGAGTCCCGCGCGGGGCGCCAAGGCGGGTGACTCGGCCCTGCTGCGCTATCGGGTGGCCTCACCCGGCCGGCCCGCCGTCACCGGAAGCTCCCGCATCGTCGTCGGCAGGCCAAAGCTGGTGGTCGAGGCACACCCCGACCGGCACGACGTCGACCCGGGCGGCACCCTCGCCGTCTCACTGACCCTGCGCAACACCGGTGACGTACCCGCCCGCGGTGTCGCGCTCTTCATGAACACGCGGGACGGCCTGGCGCCGGCCGGGAAGCACAGCAACTGCCGTTACCGCGACCCCACATCGACGTGGTGCCGCCTCCCGGCCGCCGATGTCGTCATCCCCCCTGGCGCGTCCTACCGCCTCGGCGCGCGGGAAGTCCTCAGGGCCGGCCGTGACGCCACCTACCCCACTGTCTCGTTCCAGGCCGCCGCCCTCGGCACCGACTACGTACCTCCCGACGTGCTGGCGTCGCAGTACAGCCGGGGCGACGGAGCCGCGCTCCGTCTGGTGCCCGCCGAGGACCGGGGAGCGGGGACTGCCGGCGAGAGCTCGGCCGAACTGAAGGTGTCGGTGCGCAACGAGAGCGACCTGGTCGCCGTGGCCGGCACCGCCAGAGGACCCGTCGGCAGCCGTGCCACGGTACGCGTCGGCGTGCGCAACGACGGCCCCGGCGCGCTGCCCGCCCCGGTGCGGGTCGAGTTCACGGTGCCGTCGGGCACCACCGTCGTGGCCGCCCCCTACGAGTTCGAGCGGGACGAGGAACTGATCGACCAGGAGTGCCGCGCTCTCGCCGCGGACGGCACGCCCCTGGCCGCTCCGTCCGCGAAACAGCCGAGGGCTCGCCGGTACGTGTGCACGGCGAGTAGCGCGGCGGTGGGAGCCACGAAGACCTTCCCCTTCACCCTCCGCATCGACAGGGACGGCCCCCACCACGGGGGACGGGTCACCGTCTTGGACGTCACGGCCGGCCACGCCGGTCACGACCCCGAGTCCGCCAACGACACCGCCCAGGTGGCCGTGGCGGTCTGGCCCGGCCCCTCCTGGGCCACTCCCGGCCACTACGTGGCGGCGGCGATCGTCCTCGCGGTACTCCTCCTCGTCGCGGCCCTGGTCCGGTGGCGCCGGAAGCGTCCGCACGGACCCGACGGGCCCGCCGTCCCGGCCCGAGGAAGCGGAAGCTGAGGGCCGTCCCGCAATCCCCGGCGGGCGCACGACGACAGCTACGGCACCTCGCCGCGTTGCCGGATCGCCCGAATACGCCCGGTATCAGGACAACCCTCCGCTTTGCGGTGCACCGCATCCGACGCCGCGCGCTGATTCACCGCGGATCACGGGACAGCCCTCGGTCCGGCGCCCAGGGCAGTTGCTTCGCGCGGCACTGTGGGGGTGTGCGGAGGGCACGGCGGGGGCCGCATGCCGCTTACTTCGAGGGGGCTCTGCGGAGAAGCATGCCGAGTCGATCGAGCTGTGGTCTCCGAACATCCCGCCCGGGCCGGTTTCGTCGCCTCGCTCAAGGGGTGAGCGGCGGAGCCCGTTCCGCGCATCGGGCGCCGCCGCCGAGGCCCAGGGAGTTCGTCCTCATGCCTCCGGGATGTCGAACCGGGCCAGGTCCCGCAGCCAGGCACGCGCGTTGCCGTCGGACGGGGCGCGCCAGTCGCCGCGTGGGGAGAGGGAGCCGCCGGCCGAGACCTTCGGGCCGTTCGGCATCGCCGAGCGCTTGAACTGCGCGAATCCGAAGAAGCGGCGGCAGAAGACCTCCAGCCAGCGCCGGATCTCCGGCAGGTCGTACGCCACCCGCTTGGCCTGCGGGAAGTTCGGCGGCCAGTCGCCGGCGCCCGCGTCGTGCCAGGCGTGCCAGGCCAGGAAGGCGATCTTCGACGGCCGGAAGCCGTAGCGCAGCACGTGGAAGAGGGTGAAGTCGTGCAGCGCGTACGGGCCGATCTTCGACTCCGTCGACTGCATCTCCTCGCCCGGCACCAGCTCCGGGCTGATCTCGGTGTCGAGGATCGCGGCGAGCGTCCGGCTGGTCTCCTCGCCGAACTGGCCACTGCTGATGACCCAACGGATCAGATGCTGGATCAGCGTCTTCGGTACGCCGGCGTTGACGTTGTAGTGGCTCATCTGGTCGCCGACTCCGTACGTGGACCAGCCGAGCGCCAGCTCCGAGAGGTCACCGGTGCCGAGCACGATGCCGCCGCGCTGGTTGGCCAGCCGGAACAGGTAGTCGGTGCGCAGACCCGCCTGCACGTTCTCGAAGGTGACGTCGTACACCGGTTCCCCGGACGCGAACGGGTGGCCCATCTCCTTCAGCATCAGCCGCGCGGTGGGCGTGATGTCCAGCTCGGCGGCGGTGACACCGAGCGATTCCATCAGCTTGTGGGCGTTGCTCTTGGTGTGGTCGCTGGTGGCGAAGCCGGGGAGG
Source organism: Streptomyces sp. NPDC003697 (assembly GCF_053587115.1). Classification (NCBI taxonomy): domain Bacteria; kingdom Bacillati; phylum Actinomycetota; class Actinomycetes; order Kitasatosporales; family Streptomycetaceae; genus Streptomyces; species Streptomyces sp. NPDC003697. The sequence goes on along the minus strand of NZ_JBSFNN010000052.1, from coordinate 1,340 downwards.
GTCCAGGCCAGGATGTCGCTGCGCGGGCGGCCCGCGCGGTCCATCGCCCGGGCGGCGACGATCAGCGCGTGCGTGGAGTCCAGGCCGCCGGACACCCCGATGACCACCTTCGGGCCGCCGATCGCCGCGAGCCGCTGCTGAAGGCCCTCGACCTGGATGTTGTACGCCTCGTAGCAGTCCTGGGCGAGGCGGTCGGCGTCGGCCGGCACGAACGGGAAACGCTCCAGGCGACGGCGCAGGCCCAGGTCGGTGAGGGGCGGGTCGAGTTCGAAGGCGACCGTCCGGAAGTCGTCGGTGCGCGCCTTGTGCGTACGGCGGTTGTCGTCGAACGTGCCCATCCGCTGCCGCTCCTGCCGCAGCAGGTCGAGGTCCACGTCGGCCACCGCGTAGCTGTCGCCGAGCGGGAACCGCTCGGTCTCCGCCAGCAGCACGCCGTTCTCGTAGACCATCGCCTGGCCGTCCCAGGACAGGTCGGTGGTCGACTCGCCGAGACCGGCCGCCGCGTAGACGTAGGCGGCGAGGCAGCGGGAGGACGCCGAGCGGCACAGCAGCTTGCGGTCCTCGGCCCGGCCGACCGTGATCGGGCTGCCCGAGAGGTTGACCAGGACGGTCGCGCCGGCGAGGGCCGCCTCCGCGCTGGGCGGCACCGGCACCCACATGTCCTCGCAGATCTCGGCGTGCAGCACCAGACCGGGCACGTCCCCGGCCGCGAACAGCAGATCCACGCCGAACGGCACGGTCTCGCCGCCGAGCCGGATCGAACCGCCGCGCTCGTCGGCGCCGTCCCCGATCTGCCGGCGCTCGTAGAACTCCCGGTAGTTCGGCGGGTACGACTTGGGAACGACACCGAGGATCCGGCCGCGGTGCACGATCACCGCGCAGTTGTAGACCCGGTTGCGGCGGCGCAGCGGGGCGCCGACGACCAGCACCGGCAGCAGATCCGCCGATCCCGCCACCACCTCCTGGAGCGCCTCCTCGACCTGGTCGAGCAGCGCGTCCTGGAGCAGCAGGTCCTCGATGGAGTAGCCGCTCAGCACCATTTCCGGGAAGACGGCGACCGCGACGCCCTCCTCGGCGCTCCGGCGTGCGTGACGCAGGACCGCTTCGGCGTTGGCGTGCGGGTCCGCGATGACGGTGTGACCCGTGGCCGCGGCGACCCGCGCGAAGCCGTGCTGGTAGATCGACTTGAAGTTCAGCGGAGGCACGCGCCCAGTGTAATCGTCAGAGCGACGCGATAAGGGTGAGGGGGTGTGTGCCGTGCAGGGGAACGAAGGGGGCGTGGGGGGGGGGCCCCCCCCCCCCCCCCCCCCCGGGCCGGGGGCCAATTACGCCCGGTCTAA